>CAIWKW010000120.1 GCA_903913365.1 Candidatus Doudnabacteria bacterium
ATCGAAGACACCCCAACCGGCGCCCGTCTAAAGAAAAAGAACTAAAATTTCCTGAGAGTAAATTTATCGGCGAGGAATTCGGCAAAGATAATTTAAGCAGTTCTGACCTGGTTTGGATAATTGATCCGATTGATGGCACCACAAATTTTATTCAAGGCGTACCCATTTGCTGTATTTCCATTGGCTTATGGGACAGTAAAGGACCACTTGTTGCTGTAGTATACAGCCCCATATTAAATTATTTATTTACCGCCGAGCGGGGCAAAGGAGCTTTTTTAAACAACAAGAAAATCCACGTATCAAATAAGCAACAAATTATTAATTCTTTCGGCGGTTATGGCTGGGGACGAGACGTTAACAACGCCGCTACAGAATTTCCCAAGTTAATCAAACAACTAAATAAAGTTCGAACCATTGGTTCCTCTACTATGGAGATGGCTTTTGTCGGCGCAGGAATTTACGATTTTCATTTTCAGGCTAAAATCAAAATTTGGGATTTTGCCGCCAGTATACTGCTGGTGCAGGAAGCCGGCGGAAAAGTTACTGACTGGCAAGGCAAGCCGGTTACAATAAATACTAAAAATGTAATAGCCAGCAACGGCAAAATTCATAAAAAATTGCTTGCTATGGTGAGTTAAATCAAAACAAAAATCCCGGCCAATTGCCGGGGTTTTTTAATATCAATTAGAGCCCCACCCAGCGCCTCTGTGCCTGGTCGTAAGTTTGCGCAGTGGAAATGTCGTACCAATCCCCGCCAAAGGAATAGCCGCCTAATTTGCTTTCTTCCGCCAAACGGGGAAGAAGATCTTTTTCCAGCTTGGACATGTCCGCATTTAAATAATCAAAAATTTTTGGCTCCATAATATATACGCCGGCATTCACCAAATGGGAGCGAATGTCGGAATTTTTCGGCTTTTCTTCAAACTCCACCACCCTGCTGCCGATAAGTTTTGCCACACCCCACATGCTGGCTTTTTCGGCCGTGGACAGCGCCATGGTAGCAACCAGATTTTTTTGCAGGCTATGAAACTCCAAAAAATCCGCGTAATTAATATCGGCCAAAACATCCCCGTAAACCAAAACAAAAGTCCCTTCCAAAAACAAACTTTTTGCATCGCGCAATGGCTGAGCCGTACTGTGCCAAGCTGTATTTTGTTCCAGATAACTGATGTTTACCCCAAACTTAAAGCCATTTCTGAAATAATCTTTTATTTTTTGGCCTCCCAAACCCAAGGACACAACAATTTCCTCAAGGCCGGAAGCCTTAAGACGCAAGATGGTATGTTCAAGAAGCGGCCGGCCGTTAATCGGCAACATGGCTTTGGGAATTTCCCTGTGGATTTGGGGAAACTTAATTTCCCTGCCTCCGGCAAGGATTAAAACCTTTGCCGGCCTTTTCAGCAAACTCTTGGAAAGCAGCATTTCTACGGCATGGCTGCGGTTGCGGACATTTTGCCCGTCAACGGTTTTGTCCAAAAGTTTAATTAAATCATTTTTGATTGTTATGGTAATTCTTTGCCTGTTCATAAATTAAATTTTCTTTAAATAATCATACATTATCATATTATATCATACTTTAATTTTGCGGATAATTAATTCTGATTCAGAATTAAAGCATGACGGAATTAGCCCTCTCCGTTAACAAAGATGCTCAAGCATCGCACCAGAAACAAACACAAAAATCGTATAATAAGTAGGGCTATAAATGCAAGGCTGGACTGATAAAATCAGTCCGCTCCAATTTGAGGAATAAATCCTGACGACCTCAGGTATTCATTCTCAACGCAGGGGAAACGAGAAAAAAAAGGAGGCTGGGAAAATGGACTTAGCGAGGCTAGAAAGCCAGCAGACAGCGGAGAGCTTTCGCAACCTTTTGGCAGAAACTTTTTATTCCTGCCTGATTGAACCCTTTGGCCAAGGCGCCACAAAGCCGGAACTACTCGTCGCAAAAACAGACATTCAGAAAACCTGCGCCGAAGCCCTCAGCGGAGTTTACAAAGGCATGGGCGACGTATACCTGCTTCTTCACCTTATGGCAGCGGCGGAAAACGGCTTGCCCGAAAAGCTGGAAAAAATTCAGACCAATGTGGCAAAAGGCGGACAGTTCGCAGCAGTCAAGCCCAAAGAGGTGGTTAGCCGGGTCGTAAAGGCACTTAAGGCCTATCAGGAACAGAAAGCAATGGCTGCTTCATCATAGACCGCCTCACCAGAGTCCAAAACGCAAAAAGACGACGAGCGAGGTTACTCCGCCCGTCGTCTTCTCTTTAATTACGTCTCTACTGTTTTAACGCTTTTTCCGCAATTGCCAAATCTTCTACGGTATTTACACCCAGCACCTCTTTGGGGTCGATCATTAGCGAATGGATTATCTCCCCCTGCTCAATGGCCACCTTGGCTATATCGGTTAAATAATATTCTTTTTGAACGTTGTCGTTTTTAATCCGTTTTAAATTTTCCCAAACCCAGGCCGCGTTAAACATATAAATTCCCGGGTTCACTTCCAAAATTTTCTTTTGGCTTTCGCTCGCGTCTTTAAATTCGACAATACCGACAATATTGTGGCTTATTGGTTCACGGATAATCCTGCCGTAATGTTCCAAGCTTTTAAACATTCCCTTGTAGCTTTCCACTTGGGAAGTAAGCATGGAAATTTTACTGCCGGACCGAAAATGGATGCGAATTAATTCTTTTAAACTCTCGGCTTTAATAAACGGCATATCACCATACAGCACCACAATATTTTCTGCCCGCGCTTTTCTTTTTGCCGCTTCAAGCGCGTGTGCCGTACCGAGCTGTTTGTCCTGGTAGGCATAAACATATCCGTCACCCAGCACATCGTGAACTTTTTTATACATAAAACCTGTTACTATTACCGGCTTGGCCAATTGTCCAATTTTTTCCAATTCCCCCAGAATATATAAAATTAAAGGTTTGTTGTTCAGCATTGTCAAAACCTTGGGCACCGGTGCTTCACCCATGCGAGTACCTTTGCCCGCTGCTAAAATCACGAATTGATTCCTCATAGTGTACTAATACGCGATACTAATATACAAATAAACTAATATTAACGAAATTAACCGATATTCACAACTAACGTAAACAATACCTAATTCGTTTTAGTTCGTTTCATTCGTCCCATTCGTATATTGGTATCTTTCATTTATTAATTAATAATTCGGCTTGCCGCTTTTAGAATCTTATCCGCATCGTGCCTAACCGGAGCTCTGGCAACAGTGTCGTTCGGATGCTGCCTGCGAATTTCAAGGCCGGCCAAATCCAGCTGCAAATAATTAATCTTTAATTTTTTTAAATACTTTAAATCTTTCCCAATAACTTTTATCGGCAAAAACCTGCCTATAACAGCTTGGCGGATTTTTTTATTGAGTGAACTGCTTGATACTGCCAGGTCAAAGGGTTTTTGTCCCAAAGCTTTTTGAAACCATCTCAAATAATCCACCAAGGTATAATAGCTGTCTTGGCCCCTATGGGCAAGCAGGTTCAAAAACCAGATTTTTTTGGCCTTAGATTTTTTGAAAGCCCGGGCAAAACCGGATACGGCCAAATGCGGCAAAAGAATGGTAAAAAAATGCCCGGGAACAAGCATTATATAGTCAGCCTCCAGAATTGCCTTTTTCGCTTCCGGGAGGATTACCGATTTTTTGGTTAAACCGATGGATTTAATTGGGGCCTCGGAAAAACTTAAATATTCGGCAATAGCCCTTTGTCCGGTAAGCGTTTTACCTCCGGACAGCACAGCTTTTATTTTACTATCTGTTAAAGAAATCGGCAACACTTTGTGCTGAATATTAAAATGTTGATGAATAATGCCGTTTGCTTTTGTAAAAGACAAATGGGTGTTCAGTATAGCCTTAATAAACACATTACCTGCTTGCATGCCAAAAAGCTGGCCCGGGCCAAAGCGGTGATTAAGGCTTTGTTTAACCTGCTCCGGCATATCCGAGGCGGCCAGAAGGCAATTTCTAAAATCCCCCACAGCCCAACCGCCGTAGTCGCGCCTAATCATTCCTGTACTGCCGCCATCGTCAAAACTGCTGACAATTGTGGTTAGCGTTATTGGCAGATTTTTTAAAGCTTTGGTAAATGTGGCGGCGCCCACTCCTCCGCCAATAATAACAACTTTTTTTTTGCTTTTGCTTAATAAGCATTTGTTAATTTGCATTACACTTTAAAACAAATTAATAAATTCTTATGCTGTTGAGTTTGAGAGGAGGCCGCAGATGCAAGCCCCCTCCCGTTGCTTTGTCTCATGTTAGCGCATGCCGGCAAATGCTGACAGCTCCTGAAAATCCTGGAGAGAGTTAACGCCCACGATTTCCGGGACGTCGTTGTCAGTTAGTCGCATGTTGACCACGCGTGCGTGGGTAAGAGCGGCAGCCTCCACCAGGTTCGGTAAGTGCTTTTCTTTGGGATAGCCGTCGCCTTTGTCCTCTTCCGGCAGAGAAGGAAAAACTTCCTCAAACCAAGCGAGTTTTAGCACGTAAATTGACGACAGAACCTCGGCTCCTTCTTCCGGTAAGCCGCTATATTTGCGCACCAGCGGAAACCCGCTTGCGCTGCCGTCTTCAGTTGTACGGTCAACGCAATCGCAATTGGCATAGCCGTACATGCGGTTAACTAACGGGTGCTTTGGATCGAATCTCCAAGTCGAGATTGTTAAATCGGCATCACCTTTTAGATGCCAGGCCACCAGATCTCGGATATGAGACCTGCTGATAAATGGCATATCCGCAAACAAACCCACCGCTTCCGTGCAGCCGTCTGCGCGGAGCATTGGCAGAGCCTGGTGAAAAGCATCGGCCGGTCCGCGCCTACCGGATTGCCATGCGAAGGACAGACCTTTATAGGCTTCTTCCATTGCGCAGACTATTTCATTCCCGAATCCGCCGTCGCCGCCATTGACCACTATCACTGGACTTAGGCCAAGTGCGAGAGTTTCGTCTAAAGAATACTGGATAAGCCGCTTGTGTTTGAATTTCACGAGGACTTTTGGTTTATCCCCGATTTGTCCATAGCCGGCAGCCAGAATTGCCGCACCAACTTTTTTTTCTAACACTTCTTAGTCCCCCTTCAGAAACATTCCGGTATTTGATTTCCGGGCGAAACCGGGGAACTATAATTTTCCCCAGTTAAACTCGAAAATCATTTTTTGCGTTTCAAATATTTCACGGTCTTCAATAACCACTCCCACGGGATTTGCCGAATTATCCAAAGAAATATGGGCAACTTTGCCCGCGTAAATCATTTCATACACGGGTTTAAGGCCTTCTTCGGGAAGTGCCATCCACTTTCTTTCATCCAGGCCGAACACTTTTCCCCCGCTGCCCAAGGCAATGGTTTTTACCCTGATTTTTTTGGCAATGCGTTCATCGGTAAAACTGGGCATGGCTTCGTAAACATTTTTTCTTACCGTTGAAGAGGAATAAACATAGTAAACCTTTTCTTTGGAAGCCGAAACCGAGCCAAGAACATCTTCCAAAATAGTTTTTACACCGCGCAGGCCTTCGTACATTTTAACCATTGGCCTGCCGCCATTTTTTTCAAAAATGGATTTTAATTCCGGCAAATCTTTTTGGATTTGCTTTTTTAACAAAGCCAGGCTTTCCTGTTTTTCTTCCACGGCGGAAACCAATTTTTCCGGCGGCTCAGCCACAAAATGCTGGCGGGATTTGGTATCAAAAAAACTAACCAAACCTTGTGACTGTAAGGCTTTTAAAATATCGTAACTGGTACCGCGGTTAATTTTAGATTTTTGGGCAATTACCCTAACCGGCGAAGGTCCAAGTTCCACCAAAGCCAAATAAACCGCAATCTCTTTTTCGTTTAAACCAAAGTTTTTTAAAATTAAAGGTATTTCCATACAGTTAGGAGTTAGGAGTTAGGAGTTAGGAGTTAGGAGTTAGGCTCCCCAAAGAAAGAAGATCAGAGAGAAACGGGAGGCGGAAGATTTATTGGTTAGTTATTGGGTGATTTTTGGGGCAAAAGCGAGAAGAAGGAAGAGGATGGTGGAATGATTGCAAGTTTTACTTGCTTTTGCTTAACCCTTTGGTCACTAACTGTGGATAAATCTATCCGGCTCACTGTCTTTCTTTGATCTCTTAGGTTCTTGCTACTTGCGTAGCGAGTGTTATAACTGCCTCCTATGGATTTCTTAACCTAAGTTTAAATCCAATTATATTTTTTGTCAACTTTTTTCCTACAATATTTTCATATATTAAAAATAAGCCTTAAGTAAGGCTTATTTTTAATATAAATAGTTTATTTTTACCTACAATATAAAGTTATCCACAAATATACCCATAATCAAATTCTGTAAATATAAATCTCATGATCCTTTGGCAAAAAATATTTTTCCGAATGGGCCATGGTGGGAAAAGGAAAATCGCGCACAATGGCCATACTCCCCGGCTTCATCTGGCTCATAAACTTTTCCTGTACCCTGGCCATAAGCGGCGGGTACAGATAACAATATATTATGTTGGCGCCGGACCAATCCTGATTGAAAAAATTTCTGTTTATAAACTTCGCCTTGGAACCGGTAACAGCCGCCTTTATTTTGGCATATAAAACCGTCCACCAGCTAAGTTCAAAGCCAATCACCTTGGCACCGCTCAGTTTCTCCACCAGAAAAACCACTTTGCCGTTGCCGCTGCCTAAATCGTAAAACACATCGCTCGAAGAAATTTTTAGTTCTTTAACAATAACTTCTATGTCTTTGGTATGAGTAGGAACAAACGGTACTCTGGTTCTAACATAAGCCACAAACTCGCTGATAATTACAAAAAGCTCAATTAAGACAAACAATAATATGACAATTAATACCGTATATAGGATCATATAAATTTTAATGATTTTTAAAACCAAGCCAAACCAAAATACCTATTTTTTTGCCACCACAGGATCTCCCACAGGCAGAGCTAAATCAGCCGCGTTAGCTTCCACAACTTTGCTAAAATCGTTCTTTGTGTGCCAGGTATTATAGACTGCTAAGGACGGATAAGCGTGGCGGATGCTGTCTCCGCCTATCCAGTAAATTGTACCGTTTAAGTTAATGTCAGTTCCGGGGAGATGGGCAGTTGGCGTATTCTGCTCAGCTTGCAGCTGTCTTGCCGTCACACTATCCCCTTGAGGCAGGCCTCTGTCAGCGCTATTAGCCGGAACTACCCTGGTAAAATCATTCTTAAGATGCCAGGAGTTGTAAACTGCCAGGGAAGGATAAGGGTATCTATAGCCTCCGGAAATCCAGTAAATAACACCTTTGTCGCTAATGTCCACTCCGTCCAAATGAGCGGCATTAGGGTCTGTAAGGTTCCCTGCTTTAGGCAGACTTTGAAGCTCTGGGTTGGTAACAAGGAGTACGGAAGAAAACTTAAAACCCAAAGAGGTAAAGACTTTGGCGGAAACAAAAGAATATCTTTGCTGTCCTGAGATTAGGTAGACCGTTGGGTCCTGTTTACTCTTAACCAAGCTGCCGTCTTCCGGTGTCAGAAAATTACCTTCGGGCAAAGCCAAATCATCAGCCGTAGCAACTTTGGCATCGCTAAAAACAAAGCCGTAGCTGGTCAGCATACCGGGATTGGTAATCCCGTGCCTAACTCCATTGATAATTAAATAGTAAGTGCCTTTGTTGTTAATTAAGCGGATGCCTGAATTGCCTGAAGAAGGAAGATTTAAACCCGGGTTTGGGTTAGGATTTATGATTGGCGTTTGTCCGGAAAGATTAACTTCGCCTGTGCCCGTGGTAAAGCTGTAGTCCTGAGAAGCCACTCCGCCGGAAGTCCTGACTCTGAAGTGATACAAAGTACCGGGCAAAAGGTCGGTTAGCCAAAGGCTATGGGTGGTAGTGGCCACAGAACTGCTTACGGTCTTGGTGTAGGCAGTTGTAGTGCCATAGTCTATGGCAGAGTCAACAGTATTACCTAAGGTTAACCAAGAGATTAGGGCAGATGTAGTTGTGGTACTGTTAACGCTGACACTACTAAAGGAAATAGATGGGGTGTATCCTCCCCCTCCTCCGCCCCCACCACCTCCTCCCCCTCCGCCGGAAGGAGCCGCGGAAGTTGTAGCTGTAGTGGAAGTTGCCTGGGCGGATTCATTACCCGCGGCATCAAAAGCCGAAACCGAATACGTGTAGGCGGTTGAAGCGGCAAGGCCGGTGTCTTGATAAGAAATTTGAGTGGTGGTGGCAATAGCCGATCCTCCGCGGTAAACATGATAACCAGACACGCCAATGTTATCTGTTGAGGCAGTCCAGGATAAATCTATTTCCGAAGCGGAGACAGCTAATGCCGCAAAATTTGCGGGCACAGTTGGGGCTTGGCCGTCTGATGTTGTGGAAGTGTAAAAGCTTAGATCTGTTGATGTGGCCAGATTGGATGAGCTGTCTTTGGTTCTAATTTGGAAATGGTAAGTAGTACTGGCTGTCAGGCCGGAGAGAGAAATGCTGTGGGACGTTACCAAAGAAGCATCCGATGTCGTTGAGCCGTAAGCCGAGGTAAGACCGTAAACAACCTGGGAATCGGAAGGCTTATTGGTTGTCCAGGTAACGGAAGCCGTTGTTGCCGAGGTGGAGGAAGCTATGGCGGAAATAACGGGAGGGTTTTCCACGTTCACGGAAACCGCCGATGAAGTGGCAGGATTGCCCGAGGTATCCTCTGCCACCGCAATCAAAGTATGGCTGCCGTCGGAAAGAGCGGAAGTGTTCCAGGACGAGGCGTAGGTATCGGGAGCGGAAGTGGAAATAACCTCACTGCCAATCTGATGGATGGAATCATAATAAAACTTAACCCCGAGCACGGCAAAATTATCGGTTGAGGTTGCGGCAACAGCCACAGCGGAACCCGAGACCGTGGCTCCGGACAACGGCAATACTAAAGATACCGCCGGAGGTACGGCATCGCATATTACCAGTACGCTTGCAACATTGGTTGGGGATACTGAAGCAATAGAGCCCGAACCGTTTGTAACCACGCACGTCTGTCCTGCCGGCTGAGTTAAAATAGTTACCGAGTACGCACTCCCGCTGGGCAAAGCCGTGGCAAAAGCAAAAGAACCGTTTGTTGAAAGTGAAAGATTGTCTCCCCCGTTATTTTGCAGGACTACTGTACCGGACAGACCGGAAACAATACCGCCGATGGTATAGTTGGGCAGAGTAATGGTGACACTGGCATTTAAACTTGCGGATACATTTCCCGCCGCATCCATAGCCCAGGCGTAGAGGGTTTTTGTGCCGGCAGAAGAAAAATCGTACAAAATTGGAGCCGGAGAAATCCAGCCAGGGGTAGTGGACGCGGGGGTAGAAGAACTCTCGGTAATCAAATAACCGGTTACCCCAACATTATCCGTAGCGGTAAAGGTATTTATGGCTACAGTAGTGGAAGAAGCTGTTGCCGGTATTGTAAAAGAGGTGACTGTGGGAGGAGTTAAGTCCACAACATTAACGCAAGAAACCGAAACATTGGTAATGTTTGCAGAAGCAACCGTGCCTGAGCCGTTGGTTACAGTACAGGTTTGGCCGGAAGGCTGAGTTAGTACGGAAACATTGTATGCTCCCCCGGTAGTGGTGGCTGTGGCAAAGGTAAAGGAACCGTTGGATGAACGGGAGAGATTATCTGTGTTGTTGTTTTGCAGGACTACCGTACCGCTAAGACCACTAATACTGCCGCCGATGGTGTAGGTCGGTAAATTATTTACAGTTAAAATTGTACTGGCGCTCATACCTTCGAAGACCGATTGTATAGTTGTGGTTCCTGATGCGACCGCAGTTGCCAATCCGGTAGATGAGTTTATGGTTGCTATCGAAGCGAGAGAACTTGACCAGGTTGAAGAAGCGGTGCAATTGGCTTGCGAAGAATCGGAGTAAGTTGCGGTGCAAGTAAATTGTTGAGTATTCCCGATTTGTATGCTAGGTGAACTTGGCGAAATGGAAATTCCTGTAAGTGTTACTGCTCCGCCAGTGTCCAAGCTAACCAAAGGTGAGCTGCCCGTGGTCGTAAAAGTTAAAGCGCCGCCGCTATCGGTTGAAATATTTCCCGCTGAGCCGTCTTTTGTGACACTATATTGAGTGTTGGGATTAAGTCCTACAATGTGATGTTTAATTTTTCCTCCGGTCGAAAAAGAATAACTTAAGGTACCGGACGGAGAATAATTTTGGGTAAATGCCGCAATGCTGGATCCCAATTGAACAGCATCGAGGTTGGTAGCAGAAAGCAAAGCAGGAGTGGTTACCGCGCCGGAACTGGTTGACGCGTCAAAAACATGCAGCCAACGATTTACGTTCGCCTGTGCCACGGGGCGCGTTTCAACCCGGAAGACATCACCAAGACCATGAGTATCTACCACCGTCGTGCTGGCGGAAACAGGCAGAACAGCAAACATACTGCCTTTAAAAGTGCCGCCATTACTAACATCATAGCGCGACATTCCCGCGGGAGCGGATACCGATACCGGAGTCTTGCCAAAATGCCAGCCCATATACTGATCATAACTACTGTTGTTTATTGTGGTAAGATCGTGCACCACCCAAATATTGGGCGCCAAATAAATTAAACTGCGCGACCAATTTTGCACGGCCCGCGGAGCACAATAGTCATAAGTGGAAGCCCCAAAACCTTCCGGAAAATAATTTTGTTCCAAATTATTCGCGCGCGCGTATTGCCAATCCGTACCGCCGCTGTAGTGGTCAATTGTTGATGAATTATTATACACACAGGAATAATAGTTGTTAATTGAATTCCCGGGTCCATACATACCTTGAATCCATCGTCCGCCGGAATTCACCGCAAAAATATTTAAATCAGGGGGGGTGCCTTTGCCTCCCAGTGATGTGTAATTATCCCAAGCATCGCTGTAGTAGGTGCCGCCTTCACGATTTGAATCCACAAGAAAACCGGTACTGCCGCGCTGAATGGTAAGCGAACCGCTGTCATAATTTTCCTTCATTCCTGCCAGAGAATCCACATAAGACCATGCGGTAAAATCGGACATAACATCAGTGGTGCCCCATCCCGAACGGGTAGAAAGTTCGGAGGCCGCCGTAGAAGGAGTTAAATAAGTCGTTGGCAAAGCTGTGTAGTCAGACGACGTAGCGCTTGGGTTCCAGTATAAAAAGCGCAGACCCGTAGATTGAATAATTTCTTTTCCTTTCAACGCTGGAATTAAAGTGTTTAGATAACTTTGAAAATATTGAGCGAAAGACATGTTGTTCCGATTCAGATACCAACCCAGCGCTAACATAGAAGTACTGTTAATCTGTGAAGGGTCAACGGCACCAAAAATCTTAAAGCGCCCTATGGAAGTGGTTTGATCCGGCCAAGTAGTATACAAGTACCACTGGGCAGCGCCGTTCGGCCAGATGAAATTAGGGTTAGGGACAAGGCCGGAGGTTTTCATAGCCTCTGTCATCATTAAAATGTTTTCCAATGACAGCCAGCCATAATTTGCCCCGTCAGGATGCCCTACGCCGTTTAAATACGTTTGAAAATAAGTAGGGAATCCGCAATATGCCGTTTTTGGACAACCGTGAGAAGTGTCGTTCGCTATCCACCAATTATTATACCAATCGTTATACCACGTGTCGGCTTCGGTATAGTCTCCCTTAAGCGCCACTGCGGCAAATAATTTCGCGGCCGCAATGCCGTCAAAATAATTTCCTGCCGGATGTCCGATACTGTACCCCATAACAGTCTGAGCGGTATACAACCATCTATGCAGAGCGTTGTGAGTTGCGTCTTTTTCGGTTTGGGTAAAATTATCGGAGAAAGAGTCGTAAAGTAATGAAAGCGCTTCCCCATAAAATCTGTTTCCATAGCCTTGGTTATAGCCAACATCGTACGACAGGTTAGTATAAGTAGCTGTGCCAAGCCCCGCTGTCCCATTGAGATAAAAATGATGCGGACTTAGGTAAGTAATGGTAAAAGTTCCGTTAGCCGAGGTCAAACCTTGGGCACCGCTAATAGTTATGGAATCCCCTGTCGCCAAACCGTTATAATATGACTGCACTACTATTTCCGTATGCACCGCAGTGCCGTCGGTGTAAGCTTTGGCGGATGACAAAGAATTAATGGCTGAATACGGATGAACATCCCCAAGCTGCACAGTAGCGCCGCCGGTAATATCAGCCAAAGTGTCCGTAGCAACAAGAAAAACATCGCTTCCAATAAAAAATCCGTCACCGGCTTTAATAGTTCCGTTGGGCACCAAACCTCGCAGAGAAATAGACGTAGAACCAAGGGTTGTTGCGCCGTCGACTACAACGCTGGTGGTCCACGCTGTCCCTACCTGATAAGTCATGTCGTAAGCCCAGCGTTCTTCCCCGGATTGTGTTCCGCTGTTTACGGTAATATGAGCGGGATTGTCGGCGATAACATCAATAATATTTTTGGCTTGAGCCGCGTAAGCCGCAGCAGCGGTCGGATCGGAATTTTTAACTGTCTGATAGGCTACTCCTAAATCCCAAGCCGCTTCCCAGTAACCATTATCCGAGGCACTGCCTTGGTAGCCGTAACAAATATCGCTTGAAGCGCAATAAAACCCGTGCGGTGGATTATAACGCCAAACCGGACTTACAGCCGGATATACGGTGCCTGTTGCCATTGCATCGGCATGAGTTTTTAAAGTGTTCCAGTCCGAGCTCCCTATTCTAGACCGCATATCGGCTATGGCCGCCGAATCCATTAAAATGCGCGGATGCGGAGCCAAGTCCGCTTTGGCCTGTTTTACCGGGATGGAAAAAAATAAAGCGAAAAATAATACAACAAGAAAAATAGCCTTGTTCATCGCATTTCTGCCGATAAAAACCCATAAACTTTTTATATAGGGCATCTATTTTTTAAATCTTTTAGTTTTAGCTTCTTTACCTAAGGATATCAAAAAGCCCATATTTACGCAATTAAAAAAACCGTTCCTGTTAGGAACGGTTTTTCATATAGCGGGCAGCCCTGGTACCAGTCGGCTTCCTCCGGTACAGGGCAAAACTGTTAAAATAATTTTGACAAAAGAAAAACTCCTCTTTTTAAGGAGGAGTTATTCATATAGCGGGCAGCTGCCTACTTTTGCACCTACATGCGTAGGACTATCATTGGCCCGAGCGTGTTTGACTTCTGAGTTCGGGATGGGATCAGGTAGGACCACGCCGGAAATGCCACCCATTTTAAATTTAAAACTGAACAATTTAAAATTTAAAACGGAAGGACTTCCTGGCCACAAAAACAAAATTTAAGGTTTTATTGCGTAAACTAAATTTTGGGAAAGAACGAAGAAACCGCCGATTACCAATAAAATAGCAAACACTAAGGTCAAAAACTTAAAGTTGTGTTTTAACATTGGGTAGATTTTTTATGAATGTACTATGACATTATACCACATTTTGCGGCTCTCTATAGAATATAGATTTTTGAGCCACAAATTGCTAGTCAATAAAATAGAAATTAAAATTTTCGGTTGATTAGTACTGCTCGGCTGAACACATTACTGTGCTTACACCTGCAGCCTATAGATCAGTTAAAAGTTTCAAGTTTCAAGTCAAAAGTATTGCTACTTTCAACTTTCCACTTTCGACTTTCAACTAATTTGATACGGGGTAGTCTTCCCCGAACCTGACGTTTTGTATTGCTACAAAACACGAAACCTAGTTTTTTGGACAGCTTCACGCTTATATGCCTTCAGCGCTTATCTAAACTAGACCTAGCTACCCCGCCATGCCCTGGACAGGACAACGGGTACACCAGAGGTCTATGCATCCCGGTCCTCTCGTACTAGGGATGCGCCCAATCAAGTTTCGAACACCCACAGCAGATAAGGACCAAACTGTCTCACGACGTTTTGAACCCAGCTCGCGTACCACTTTAATAGGCGAACAGCCTAACCCTTGGGAGCTTCTTCACCCCCAGGATGTGATGAGCCGACATCGTACATAAATCCATAATTTCGTATGGTGCAGACTATATCTTCTTCTTGTCAGCGACATTAGGTTCTTTGTAGCCTTGGTCTGCTTTTTTTAGACAAGAGTCGGCGTATTATCCAAATAAGTTACAAGTTGAAAGTTGAAAGTTACAAGTAGCTGCAAAACTGCAGTACTTGTCACTTGTTACTTGTCACTTTAAACTAATTCGAATCTCCCCTTTCGGGTCAGTCGTTACGGGGTCAGGCGGGAAAACTGGTAACAATTAATTATTAACTGATAACTTTTGCAAAAGTGCATTAGTTACTTGTTATAAATTATTAGTTATCTGTTTACACTCACCGACTTCCCACGGTGTTGCCGGTTACTTAAGTCAAATTAACTTGACCACATAAGTACTACGGGTTCTCCGTTATAAGCCGAATTTATTTTTTCTTCAAAATTTATCCACCCTGCTATGAACAGGATGAGACGGATGAAGACACACAGTATGGGATCACTCCCATAGCACCCCGATATGTTAAGGTGCCAAACCCTCTCGTCGATGTGGACTCTTGGAGAGGATCAGCCTGTTATCCCTAGAGTAACTTTTATCCGTTGGGCTTTGCGTCTTCCACTCGAACGCATCGGATCACTAACTTCCACTTTCGTGCCTGCGCGGGTCGCCGCCCTTGCAGTCAAGCATGCTTATGCGTTTGCACTATCGGTATGATTTCCATCCATACCTAGCATACCTTAATAAACGCCTCCGTTACCATTTAGGAGGCAACCGCCCCAGTTAAACTACCCACGAGTCACTGTCTCCCGATAGGTTAAATCGGGATTAGAATTAATATTTTTACAGGGTGGTATTTCACCTGTCGCCTCCATACCAGCTGGCGCCGGTACTTCAAAGGCTCCCACCTAGGCTAAACAATAAAAGCATTAATTCAATGACACGCTATAGTAAAGCTTCATAGGGTCTTTCCGTCTTGCTGCGGGTAGACGGCATCTTTACCGCCACTGTAAGTTCATCGGAATGTTCGTTAAGACAGTCCTCTACTCGTTATGCCATTCGTGCGGGTCGCAACTTGCGCGACAAGGAATTTCGCTACCATAGGACAGTTATAGTTACTGCCGGCGTTCATCAGGGCTTGGCCCCCAATCTTGCGACGAGGGGTTTAACCTTCTGACACTGGCCAGGCATCAGCCCGTATACATCAGCTTGCGCTTTAGCACGGACCTAAGTTTTTGGTAAACAGTCGGGAGAGGTCTTTCGCTGTGGCCCCTTGCGGGGCAGGCCATATTGCTAACTTACGGCCGCTTTTTTGCCGAGTTCCTTAACGAACATTGCTCCGGACGCCTTGGGATTCTCTCCCCATCCACCTGTGTCGGTTTACGGTACGATCACCATACTACATGACTTC
>CAIWKW010000121.1 GCA_903913365.1 Candidatus Doudnabacteria bacterium
ATTAAAAACTGTTATACTTAAAGCAAATTGAAAACTTTAAAATATACATCAAAAAAAACATATGGAACCGGAAAATCAAGTTCCTCAAATTCCTCAGCCAAACTTGCGGCCTCCGGCTTCAAGTTCAGGAGCGTGGCCAAGCGCATCTGCGCCGCAAATTAATCTAGAGCCGGCACCGACGCTGGCCCCCGATCAGCAAGCGTTTATTAACAAGTGGTCTTTTGGGGCATTCATAATGAGCCCGATTTATTTTTTTGCCAGCGGCCTTATTCTGGAAGGGCTTCTGGTAATTTTTGTGCCGTTTTATAATATCTATTTATATTTTAAGGGAATTTTTCGCGGAAGAAGGATGTCATGGGCGAAAGGCAATTGGAAAGATTTTGAAACATTTAAAAAGAGGCAAAAATTTTTGGACAGGCTCGGGATTATTTTCTTATGTTTGGAATTTTTGTTGATTGGCGGAATTATTGTTTTGGTAATGGTAGGCACAAATGCTTCGCGTAAGGAGGCTCACCAGTTTTTAGATGAAATTTCAGCAGGCAAAATTACCGCGGCCTATAATGAAACCACTTCCGATTTTCAAAAGCAAACAAGTTTGGAAGATTTTAAAACAATGGTTGCCGGCGATGCTGTTTTAAAAAACCAGGAAAGCGTTTCTTTTAACCACATTGCAACCTATGATGACGGGTCTGCGGATTTTTCCGGCACCCTAACCGGAAAAAACGGCAGCAAAGAACCGATAGAGTTAAAGTTAATGTATGACTCAGACGGCTGGAAAGTCCAATATTTAAAACTTGGCGACTTTAATGTTGAAGAAAATTCTAAAAACGATCGGACTGTCGTAACGCAAAAAAATGGTGTAACCGGATTTACGGAAGATCAGCTTAGTCAAATGCTTATGCCTGAAGGAAGCTCAACAGAAGAAATGGTATCCCAGGAGACAGCTATTCAATATATTTTTAAGCATCCGGAAGAAGTTAATCCCTTCGCTTATGCCGAGCTTTCCAACGTTTTGATAAAGCAGGGGAATATGGAGCAGGGAGCTTTTTGGTTCTATATTTTTCAATCGCGAACCGGGGCGTGGGTAGCTGAAGACCCCGACGAATCCGCTTCCCCGGCCCTAAAATCATCTATAAACGAAGTATTGGGTACTCCTATTAACGGATGGATTGCAAGCGATGTTAATGCCTGGCATGACCTTGTGGCAAAAGCAATCTCTTATGAAAAAACATTTCCGTTCTATAGCGGTAAAATAGACAGCGTTTCCGACCAGCAGTGGCAGAAAGACTTGCTGGATTACCGCCAAAAATACGAGGATGGTTTTAATTCAAATTTTAAGGAAATACTGGCCGACAACGGTAAAAGTTTTTTGGCGCAAAGAAAAGCCAATGGTTTGTACGTTGGCCCTTGGCAAAACCTCGGCAAACCGCTGCTTACGGAGTGGAAATAACAAAGTAAAATTTTTATGACAAAATCTGATGAATTTTACAAAAAAGAGCAAATGATCACTAATCAAGTAGAGCAAGCCTTGGCTGGAAAGATTGCCTACCAAGAGGTATTAAAACGAACCGGTAAGGGTGATGCCTTTGTTCCTGTAAGCTATACCCCTATTTCTATATATAAAAATGGTGACCAGAATGAAAATTTTACCCCAAAAAACTATTGGCTGGTTATTTTTGCAACACCTGGTCCAGGAGGGTATCAACAAGAGCCTATTATTAAAGTGACGGTAGACATTAAAAATAAGCGTATTGTGGATTTTAATTATGTAGATGTTAAATAATATTTATAAAACAAATGAAAAAAATTTA
>CAIWKW010000122.1 GCA_903913365.1 Candidatus Doudnabacteria bacterium
CTGCCAGTTTGCCTTTAAACTTACCGTTTATTTGTACGGCAATTTCCACATTTTTATCCACTGTTAAAGCAGGGTCAAACTTTGGCCACTTTTCAAACTGTAATGAACTATCTTTCTTATATGCTGATCCGCTTATCCGCTTATTATCTGACTGGCTTACCAACTGACTCAGTTCTTCGCAGATATGCGGCGCAAACGGATACATTAAAATCAAAAAAGTATTGATTGTGGAAAGACTAACCGGCTCGCCTTTAACTTCGTTATGAAATTCCATAAACGAAGAAATACAGGTGTTAAAATGAAAATTTTCCAAATCTTCCGTAACTTTTTTTATTAGCTTATGTAGAGCCCTCAGAGTTTTATCAGAGTCAATAACTCCCCCATCCCCCTCTTTAGAAAAAGAGGGGGTAACTGCAGTTCTCCTCCCCTTTTTCAAAAGGGGAGGCTGGGAGGGGTTTTTATCGTTTACCCAATTCCAAACGCGATCCAAAAATCTTCTTACCCCCACAACACCCTGATCGTTCCAGCTTACCGACAATTCATGCGGACCCAAGAACATTTCGTACATTCTTAAAGTATCGGCACCGTGACTTTTTACGATGTCGTCGGGATTAATTACATTACCCCGGCTCTTGGACATTTTTTCGCCGTCACTGGCCAAAATAATGCCGTGAGGTTTGCGCATAGCGTAAGGCTCTTTGGTTGTTACCAGGCCTTGGTCGTACAAAAACAAATTCCAAAAACGGCTGTAAAGCAAATGCAAAGTAGTATGCTCCATCCCGCCAAAATACACATCCACCGGAGTCCAATATTTTAATTTTTTCTTGTTGGCAAATTCTTTTTTATTCTTCGGGTCGGCATAGCGCAGCCAATACCAGGAACTCCCCGCCCACTGGGGCATGGTGTTGGTCTCGCGCCTGCCCGGACCTTTGCACTTTGGGCATTTAACATTTACCCATTTGGAAATTCCCGCCAGAGGCGACTCCCCGGTTCCGGTAGGTTCATATTTTTTTACGGGCGGTAATTTAACCGGCAAATCTTTTTCCGGCACTGACACAATCCCGCACTTCTCACAATGTATTAAAGGAATTGGCTCGCCCCAATAGCGCTGCCTGCTGAACACCCAATCGCGGAGCTTGTAGTTTATCCTCCTTGTTGCCGAACCCATTTGTTCCAACCATAAAAGAATTTTTTCTCTGGCGTCAGCAGAGGATAAACCGTCAAACTGGGACGAATTCACCAGTATCCCTTCTTCCGGATAACAAACTTCCAGATTCTTAACTTTTTCCCAAAGTTGTTCGTCACCCGGGCGAATGGAAACCTTAAGCGGAATGTTAAACTTTTTTGCCATTTCAAAATCCCGCTCGTCATGCGCATCTGCAAACACAGCACCGGTACCATAAGAACCGATAACAAAATCGGAAATCCAAATTGGCATCTTGTCTCCGCTGGCCGGATTAACAGCATATGACCCGGTAAAAACTCCGGTTTTCTCCAAATTAACGTCTTGACGTTGCTGGTCGGTCAACGTGCCGGTTTTTTTAATATAGCCATCAACGGCCTTCCTGTTATCCAAAGTGGTTATGGATTTAACCAGAAAATGCTCAGGAGCCAAAACAATAAAAGTCCCGGAGAAAATTGTATCTAACCGAGTGGTAAACACTTTTACTACAGGCAAGGCCTCGCTCAAAATTTCCGGCTCCTGCTCGCCTTTAACGTGAGGCTTTTGGGCACTAAACTTAACTAATTTTCCCGCTAACTTTTTCTGCATCTCAATTGCGGCTGTTTCCGGGACAATATGGTCGGTTTCGTCCTGCATCACAACAATTTCGTTTGCATTTTTTTTGATTTTTTCAATATCAAAATTCCAAGATAAAGTTTTTTCAAAAGGCCTGGATTTGTCCATAAACTTCGGGGTCATAAAACCTGCCACCAATATCAGTTTGGTTATGGGCGTTTGCAACTTTTCCAGCATTTTTAAAGCCATGGCCGCACCCAAACTGTGGCCGATTAAAACCGTATTTTTATCGATATTTGTGCTGGAAATTAAATCTTTTATTATTTCTTCTTCCGAATATTCCCCCGCCGATTTATATTTGTAAACCGTTACTTTCTTTCCTTTTGACTGCAAGCTTTGAGCCAGCCACGGATAAAAGTTTTCTTTTTCGGTGCTGGTCCAACCGGGCAATATCACAAAATTTGTTTGCTGATTTGCTGATTTGCTGATTTGCTGAATACTTATCTCAAATTCAATTTCCGCTCCCGTACTCTTACCAATCCAATTTTCCTGCTGGAGTTTTACCGCCTCCGGCCACTCGGGCAAATTTTTTAAACCTTCCAAAAGTTTTTCCGCGTACGCGGTAATTTTTAAATACCACTGGCGCAGTTCCTTTTTCTCCACCACAGTACCGCATCGCTCGCACTTACCGTCAATTACTTCTTCATTGGCCAGGCCGGTTTTGTCTTTTGGACACCAGTTAATCATCCCCGTGGCTTCATAAGCCAAACCCTTTTTGTAAAACTGCAAAAACAGCCATTGTGTCCATTTGTAGTATCCGGGATCTGTGGTGTTTATTTCCCTGCTCCAATCAAAACTCGTACCCCAAGACTGAAGCTGTTTTTTAGCATTGGCTATATTTTTTTTGGTGGAAATGGAAGGATGAACTCCTTTTTTTATGGCATAATTTTCCGCTGGCAGCCCAAAAGCGTCCCAACCAATTGGAAAAATAACTTCTTTGCCTTTTAAACGGCTAAAACGACTATAAACATCTCCAGCCACATAAGGACGCAAATGTCCCATATGCAAACCTTCCCCGCTAGGGTAAGGAAACTCCGTTAGCACATACTTTTTCGGTTTTTTGGAAAAATCTTTGGCAAAAAAAGTTTTATTTTTTAGCCAATAAGCTTGCCATTTTTTTTCCACTTGCTGATGGTTGTATTTTTTCATAAATTATAATACTGATTGCCGATAAATCGGCTAACTA
>CAIWKW010000123.1 GCA_903913365.1 Candidatus Doudnabacteria bacterium
ACATTCAGACAAAATTAATTTTTTCGTAATTTTCATAAAATATTTTATTAGTTATTTATATTAATAGTATATAAACACCGAATGAAGCCGTAATGAAGAAAATAAAGGCCGCCCCAAGGGCGGCCTTTATTAATATGTAAATTTAAACCCTTTCCACCGCTGCTTGAATTTGTTTTAAATGATGTATGTAATGGCCGTCTTCGCTTTCTCTAAACAACCAGCTGAATAAATCATAGCGATACATTAAATTGTCTTCCCCTATTTCAATTATAACCATCTTAATTTCGTGCTGCCAATATTCCCATTCCTGTATTAATTGGTCGGGTGTGTAGCTCCTATAATATTCCAAAGATTTATTATTAAAATCGTCAAAATTGTCCGTGTCATAAAACCAAGGCTGTTTTTTTGTCTCCCAAGTTGACCGTATAACCGCCACATCTTCTTTTTCCCAGCCTACCATGTGGGAAATTAAATCTTTTACCGTCCATTTATTATTAACTTTTTTTTGCCAGTCTTCCGGCCTTAAAGTCTTTAAATATTGGATAAAATCGGGAGCGGGCATATATTTAAGAAAAATAATAATATTTTGAGCCTTTATGGCTCTCCTCTGCATACGCCAATAGTCTAGCGCTGTTTGGCAAATTTGTTAAGGGCTGTAAAAGTCAAGCCCTTTTCTTTTTCCCAAATTTATTTTATAATATACCAGTTGCCTAAAGTTATATAATCAATTATTAAAGGTTTCCGCTAAAGGCGGATCTGCCTTTAGCGGAAATTGTTTCAATAATTATTGCCCGGTAGCCAAGTGGTAAGGCAGAGGACTCTGAATCCTCCATCGTAGGTTCGAATCCTACCCGGGCAGCCACGTAAAATTCGCCCGTGATAATGATCAGAATGTCCTACGGGCTCATCACGTGGCAGGCCACTAATGCTAACCAAAAATACGAATTTTACGTGAGTCGCGTGACGAACTTGAACTTAGCCAAGCCTTGCAAGTGAGTTTTACGCGACCAACGATTTTTCACCCCGATTTATCGAGGTGATTTTTTGTTAGGGCATATAGGACGCTTAAACCGTGGTATAATAATACAAAGATAATTTATGAACGAATCAGAACAAAGTAAACTTCAAGGTTTTTGTCTCCATGGAAATTTTCCAGGTGAGTGTCTTGCTTGTAGAGAAGAAGCAAGTGCTAGAGAGCATCAAAATGCTCCAAAAAATTTGGAGCAAAGCCTTAACTCACATCTAGCGAAAGGCGTGAGACCTATTATGACGAGTATCGGCAGCTTTGAGGACTATAAAGATTTGGAAAGGGAACATCCGGAATTACCTAACCTTGATACTGATATGGATTTAAAGTCTGCAACTAATGTGAACTGGCATGCTGACAATAAGGCTCTCGCAGAAAATGACCTGTTAAACGCCGGTGAATATACATACGTGATTTCTAAAATCGACAGCGCAAACAAATTATCTAGACAATTTGGCGGATGCACCGGACTCGTCGTTGCAGGGACTGAAACCGAGAGTGGAAAAAACATTTCATTTTTAACACACCAGAATTTAGGAGACATGACACAGGAAAAGAAAGAGGAATTTCTTAAACACATGGAGCAAAGATTTGCCGAAATAAAAAATCGTTGTACCCCGGGAACTATTGATGTTGTTGTAGTGGGAGGTGAACAGATGGATATTTGGCATAAAAAATACTCCAAAGCTATCAAATTAATAACGGAAGTCGTTAAAAAAGATATGGGCTTTGAGCCTGTAGTAATTGGCCCGAAAATAGATGGCGCCTACGATAACATTTATTATCAAAACGATAATAGACATTTATCTCTCGTAAGGTCAAATGTTAATCCAAAAGTCTCTCCGTTTCTTGGCGGGCAAATTGATGAAAAAAGAAATACATGGAAATAATTTAACGACGGTTTCGAATTAGTTTTGCTTGAAAAAGCACTACTAACCAGGCCGTTTTAACTATCCCCATCCCAACTTCGTCAAACAGCGCCAGCCATCACTAAAAAATTTATTAGCAAAGAGCGGCCCGCCGAAAAGGCGGGGCAGGGGCCTTTGAAGCCCCCATTCGTAGGTGCCTTTTCGGCACCCGCCGTGAAGGAGGGTTCTAATCCTACCGCCCCAGCCACGACTTTTTAATAAAACTCAAAGGAAAACCGCGAGCACCAATTAAGGGTCGCGGTTTTCTGTTGAATGAGATTTTACAACCAAGCCGAACGAGCTTCGATATGAAGATCTTCGTAAAGGTCCATGAGCTCGGAGCTGATAATATTGATATCGCTATCAGAAATAATCAGCTCAATGGGCTTGCATCCAAATGACGAAGATTCTACCAGGCTATCGAAGTTTCCCTCGACCAAACTCTGGCGGAATTCCTTGGCCCAAATTACTGTACCCGGGTCAAACTGTTTACCCCACGCTACCATAGTAGGGCTAAAGGCGATTCCCCAATAATCGCAGATTAGCGAAAAGTGGCGGCTTGGGTGTGCGGCGAGGTCTTCGTAAATAACCGGCCTGCCGCAACCGAGTTTCTTGGCACGGGCGAAAAGATTAGCAGTATGGCGATAGGCTATCGTAAACAGCTCAAGGCTGCCCCAATTCCTTTTTGCCCAGGAATTCCAGCAATGAACTGGGTCCCTGAACAGAAACAACGGCTCAGATTGAACCATGGTTCGGTCATCGGGGAATACTTCCATAGTACATGTTTCCACGGTTTCAAACCCAATTGTCTCCTTGTCCACGATGGTTTTACCGGCTGGAGCCACTCGCTTAAAAACGGAATAGTCAGGAATGCCACTGTCCCTCATGCCCGCCTTAATCAGTTGACCCAAAGCGATTACCTCAGGGTTCAGCGACATGGCGTAAATGAAAGCGTTCGTACCGCTTCTGGCTGGCCCCACTAAAAGCTTGGGGCTTCTGGATGAGCGTCTCATTTTTTATTACCCCTCTTTTGTGAAGTTTTAGCCCGAAGGCATAGTCTTGAAAGACACTAAAGTATAAGATAAAAAAGAAGCGTGGTCAAACCTCAATATATTCTTTAATTTTTGTTCGAACATAGTCCCACAAGGCCAGCCAAGAAAAAACATCAATTTTTGTTGATGTTTTTTCTTTTATAAATTTGCAAAGGTCCCCATACAATGGCCATCTTCGTATACTAAGTTCAACAGGCTTAGTGCCCTGGACAAAACCTGTGTAGCTGCTATGATACAGGGTCTCATGCCGGTTTCCTTTGGATTGAGAAACAGGATTCATCAGGCCTTCCAAACCTGACGAACCCGTAGACCAACCGAAAGGAGAGACAACATTGCAACCGAACCTCGTCATTCTAGGTTCGACAGCGAACATCTTCCACCAAGTCGAAGCTTTGAATACACTCCTGCAAAAGCATGGGTACAAAGCAAGCGTTACCTTTTTGGCTCCTGATAGTCGGTTTTTTCCGGAAAATTTTCTTCAAAATCAAAATAAGTTACTCTATTAATTCCTAAATCTTTTAGAACCTCAGGCCAAGCGGCCTGTTTTTTAATGGTAAGCTCTAAAG
>CAIWKW010000124.1 GCA_903913365.1 Candidatus Doudnabacteria bacterium
GGTATAAAAATAATTATAAAAATTCTATAATGCCTTCTTCTGTTACTGAGAGTCCGCTCGTAATCAAAAATCAAAAAGCCTATTCTTTGTCATATACGACGCTAAATACTGCTACCGGTTTCCCTGATTTTTTACATAACGAATATCAAGGTGGTTATATAACTACTTTAATAGTAGTTTTGCCAAATAATGAGTATTTGATTTCGGAATTTCATCATACTGTGGCTTTGGGTTCAATAACAAATCAGATGGAAGGCGCTACTTACATATATTCCGACAATAAATTTACACCGCTTAACGCAAAGTTGGACTTTCAAAAAGGAATTTTGGATGGCACTATTCCATGGCCAGCCAAACAAGGCCATAATGTCTCGTTAGTTATTCATTCTGCGCCAAGCGATATAGACGAAATTGGCGACGCTAAAGATTTTGAAAAAATCAAAAAATTACCTGGTTTTGAAAATGCTACTTATAATGAATTAAGCAGAATTAAAAACAAATAACAATTATCAAAAACAAGCAAAGGCATTAACCGCGGCCAACCTAAAAAAAGCCATTCTTGCCGGAACAAAACAGCTTTTGGCCAAATATGACAACGAACTCGGCTTAAGAATGACAGCTTATTTTTCGGAGTTTGATATTAGAAATTTAAGCGACCCGGCGGTAGAAAAAGCCGGCTCGTCTTTGGTTGAAAAATACGGCGCCTGCTGGGGCATACCGGGAGCCGAGTGTAGGGAATAGCAATTTAACAAGATAATTAAATATCCGATGAAAAAAATGTTTACTATAGTTGGAATAATTATTATTGTTATTATTTTAGCCGTATTGTTTTTGGTTGGAAAAAAGCCAAAATAATCAGCTAGGCAAAGCATAATGTTTAAAAATAGTCCCAAACAAAAACTTATGAAAAAACTTTTGTTTCCGGTGCTTATAGTGTCGTTTTTGGCTGCCGGCTGCGGTTCTTCCCAGCCTACTGTGCAAAATAATCCTGTGCCAGTTAAGGTGGCAAATCATAATCCCGCTTCATCTACGCCGCCGCAAGAGGCTAATGCAAATATTAATCAAACAAATAACTCTATGGATAACACTAATTCTACAAAGCAAGCAGATTTAATGGCCATATTAAGCGCTAATGCTTATGGCTACAATATTACCGTATCAGTTAACGGCCAAGAGTTAACCCTTAAAGGAAATTCTTCCGGCGGAGCCAGGCTATTTAATAAAGAAAATTCCTATTACGGTTCTGCCAGCCCGCAGGTTTTAAAGGAAAATGGAATGCTGGTTCAGGGAAATAATACCTTTGCCATAAAATATACAAAAATTGACCCGTCCAGCGATAAAAAATTGCACATTGATTTGCAAATGCAGGGATACTCAAGCCCTCTTTTGACCCTGGATGCCGCTGACGCCAGCGGTTCAGTCGAGCAGACAGTTGATATTGAGCCAACCCAGCCCGCGAATTTTAAATCGATAACCATAGAAAGATAATATGAAAATGCCCACTCCAATATCTTTGATGATTGTAGGACTGATGATTGCCATATTTTGCGGAATTTTAACTTTTTTTATATATCGCCAACAGGTTATAACGTCCAAATGGCCAACTGTACCGGGAGTTATTACTGTTTCAAGTAAAACCCTGGTGTTTGTTGAAGATTCCAAAAACACGCGAATTGGCATGGCCTGGCGGCCTTTAGTCAACTATAGTTTTAAGGTAAATAATGTTGAATATATTGGAACTGAAATATCCAGAAGAGTATATCAGGACAAAACAATTTCCGCTCCGCCTAGCAGCGGAAGCTATACGGATGTCCCGCCAACGGAAGGTTTTTTAAAAATCCTTAACCGTTATGCAGTGGGTAATCCTGTAACGGTTCATTATAACCCAAATGACCCCAAAGATTCTTTGCTTGAGATAGATAAAACCACCACAATAATTTCCGGTTCTATTACAATTGCGGGGATTTTATTGAGCCTTGTTTCACTACTTTACTATTTTTTTTGGAAGAGGCCTTAATATAAATAAAATTTTAAGTATAATTTAGCAAATGATTAAAATTGAAAGCTTTGAAGGTCACCGCTGGTTTATTTGGACGATAGTGTTTATTGTTGTCAGCCTGGGCGGTTTGGCAACTTATATAGTATTTGTTTCTGATTTGGACAGCAGCCAAATTCAGGATTTTGGCTCTATTGTTTTACGAAGTAATAAAATGCCAAAATCTACAACAAATACATTTATTTCTTTAGGTGATTTTATACCCGGTAAGAAATTTACCAACATGTGTGCCGATGGCGAGTGGGGCATATTTATGCCTAACGGCAGTTTGCCTGTAGTCTGGCCAACAGAAGGTGGCATCAGCCAGCCGCAGGAAGATCATGCCCTGGCTCAGTGGTACGTAAAAGATAGTCAGCTTTTTATAACGGGCAGCTCGTTTGATGACGGAATACATAAAGACTTTACCTGGCAAACGTCTTATGACGGCAGTAAATATTTGAACGAAAATTTTGACGGCAGTTGCGGCCTGGAAATCGGCAACAGTTTTAACCCGGGTTGGGGCACAGGTTGGCAGGTTAATTTAAAGGGACTTACCCCTCAGGACCAGGAAAAATATTTTGAGCAAAAGTTCCCATCAATAAAAAAATAATTACCCAAATTCAAAAAGAAAAATCAAAACTAAAAAACCCCGGTCTTGTAACCGGGGTTTGAAAAAATTTCTATAAATGTTTTTTCAGTTCGGCTTCTACGGTGGCTTTTGGAGCCGCGCCGATTAGTTCGCCGACCAGCTTGCCTTCTTTAAAGAATTTTAAAGTCGGAATACTCATTACTCCGTATCTGGCGGCGGTTGCATTGTTTTCGTCAACGTTTACCTTGCCTACCTTTAGTTTTCCCTCATATTCTTTGGCAATTTCTTCAACTATTGGGCTTAAAACTTTGCACGGCCCGCACCACACAGCCCAAAAATCAACCATCACAGGTAATTTGGAATTTAATACTTCTACATCAAAATTACTGTCAGTAAGCGTTATTTCAGCCATAAAATTATCTTTTTAAATTTTAAATCTTAATTTTTATTCGGCGCAGACATTTCTTGCCGTGTATTATTTATATTATCCAC
>CAIWKW010000125.1 GCA_903913365.1 Candidatus Doudnabacteria bacterium
ACTGAATCATATGGATATAATCGAAATATATGGCGTCAAAGTTTATTTGCTTTGATAGAGCTGATTGGAATAGTGATAAGTCACAAGTGACAAGTAATATAACATCAACTCTAAAATTCCCGGTGTTTGTTAAGCCGGTACACCTTGGTTCTTCCATTGGTATTGGCAAGGTAAAAAATCAGGATTTAAAAGATTTGGAAAATAAGATTGAAGTGGCGCTACATTATGATAATAAGGTTTTGGTTGAAGAAGGCGTGGAAAATTTAATGGATGTTACCTGCTGTTTGCTTGGGAACGAGAATCCGCGTGCTTCGGTTTTACAGGAGTCGGTGTTTAAAAACGATTTATTCGATTTTGAAGATAAATATATGATTGACGGCGGAGCGCAAACCGGCAAAGCTCAAGACAGTCTGGTTATTCCGGCTCGTTTGGATGAGGTAACCACCAAGCGGATTCAGGAAACCGCTAAAGCGGTTTATAAAGCTTTGGGCTGCTGCGGTATTGCCCGCGTAGACTTTTTGTTTAATAAACAAACCAAAGAATTTTTTGCCAACGAAGTAAATCCCATGCCCGGAACTTTGTATCACCATTTGTGGAAAGCCAGCGGATTGGAATTGGATGGGCTTCTTAAAGAGTTAATTACCCTGGCGGAAGAAAAATATAAGCAGAAAAGAGAAACTACATACACATTCGACTCCAGCGTTTTGACTCAACTAAACGGAGCTAAATTAAAATCAACAAAGCTCCAGTAGCGTTCCATAACACCAAACGCATAGTTATAGCTTAAAAGGGTGGAACGTTTTTGGTTCCGCCCTTGTTTAATATAGAACAGTGAGAGTGTAGCAAGTAGCAGGTAGTAAGTAGCAAGCAAAATGAATACAAAATACGAACAGAAAAAAATTAAGGAAGGCTACCAATTTGTCATAGGCTGTGATGAAGTTGGTAGGGGAAGTTTAGCCGGGCCGGTGGTAGCAGCTGCCGTCGCTTTCGCGCCGGCAAGTTTAAAGTTGTCCGCCAAAGGCGGATCCGCCTCTGGCGGAAAAGTTATAAAGTTGGCGGGCATTAAGGACAGCAAGCTTTTAAGCGCTAAGAAGCGCGAAGAGTTGGCGGAAGTTATTAAGCAAAATGCGCTGGCATGGAGCATTGGGGAAGTCCCACCGGAGATGATAGATAAAATAAATATTCACCAGGCAACGCTTTTGGCCATGCAGAAAGCAGTTGAAGGGTTAATTGAATTTTTGGATTTGTCTTTTCCGGAATTTTTTACTTCCGGTGCACCGTTACAAAATAAAAAATATCCCGAATCCCGGCTCGCAGGCCAAAGCGGCATGGTCAAAGTTTATTTATATATAGACGGAAAATTTACTATTCTCAATCTTCATATGAAGCAGGAAGCAGTTGTGCGAGGTGACAATAAAGTTTTGTCCGTTGCCGCAGCGTCAATTATTGCCAAGGTTTATCGAGATGAATTAATGGAAAGCCTCGGCGTTTTGTACCCCAAATTTAATTTTGCCAAACATAAAGGCTACGGCACGCTTCATCACAGGAAAATGATAAAAAAACACGGCCTTAGCCCAATTCACAGAAAAAGCTTTTGCAAAAATTTGAGTGTTTGATGAAACAAAACGCAGCCGCTGACAAACAGCGGCTTTTGATTTATAATATGAGGAGTTGATAAAAGGGGTCCCCAAAAATTAGGAGCGCAGACCCGTCAGACGGGTCGAGCACGGATTTTTGGGGAAGAGGAGCAACAGCGTATGGCTGAAGTCCCAATTTTGTATTGGGACGAAAGCCTGGAGCTGGTTGCCACGAGGAGAGGTCGCATAGTGGTCTAGTGCGCTGGTCTCGAAAACCGGTAAGCCCGTAAGGGCTTCGAGGGTTCAAATCCCTCCCTCTCCGCCAGATTTAAAAATCCCCTTTTAGGGGATTTTTAAATTACTACAAAAACTCTTTCTATGGATTTTGCATAAGCCATGACGTTTAACCATTTGCCGGTGCTGAAGCGTTGCGTATCCTTTATGTTTGGCAA
>CAIWKW010000126.1 GCA_903913365.1 Candidatus Doudnabacteria bacterium
AAGATAAATGACAAAAAGTATCATTTTTTTCTTTTAATATCTGATGGTAAGTTTTTTGTGTTTGGGTCATTTTGAGGAATGCTTCATGTTTCAAATTTCATGTTTCATTTCTTGGCTTTTGCAAACGCACCCTTAACCGGTTTAACCACTTTTTCAAAATCTTTCATGGAAAGCTCCAGGCTGTGGGTGTAGGTTCCGGCTGAAGCAATCATTTTTTTGGCGCGGCTAAGATTTTTATCAAGCAGTGTTTTTAAATTGTATTGAGAGCCAAAGGGATGGAGAAGGCCGACTTTGGTTTTGAGTTGGTTGGTAATGTCTTTTTCCGAAGCAATTGATATTTTTTTGGACTTAAGCGCCTTTTTAATTCCCGAAAGGTCCAAATATTTTCCGGCCGGAAGAACAATTAAAACAAAATCTTTGTCAGCCTTAACTAAAACCACCTTGGCAATTTCGCCAAGTTTTTTCTTTGTTGTTGCTCCAACATCGTGCGCGGTAAAAACCACTCTGTGCTCAATCACATTGTATTTGACTTTGGCTTGGTCTAACAGTTTGGTGATCTGATTTTTTAGAGTTTTGACAACCTTTTTAGTGTTTAATTTTTTAGTTTTTGTTTTAGACATTTTTTTCTTTAACATATTTTTATCTATAAAGGTGTTAATTTGTTGTAATTGGATTATTTTTCTGTGACATTGAACCCTCTGATGCACTCGTTCAGGATGACGCCAGCATAATTATTTTCTTTTTCCTTCAATTTTAAATTTTCCAAATTTTTCAGGGTAAAGTTCCTTGTAGGTGTTTAATTTATTATCATTAATATGCATCCAGAATTTTACACCATCCTTAGGGCACTCAACTATTTCTGTTGCTATCATGTCCTTTTGTTTGCTAGGAGGCCCTGATTCATCTATGCCTATTGTATATTTTCCAAAAGTTTCAGGGAATTCAGGCCTCCATTCACATTCTGGGCAGCAATAATCATGGCCGTATGCCATGTTTGGATTGTATTTTTCTCCCCATGATATTATTGGCATTTATTTCTTTTTAGGCAGGTCCAATTTAATATGCAGCTCCTTAAGCTGTTTTTCTTCCACGGTGCCCGGGGCGCCCATCATTACATCTTCGGCGCTGCCGTTTTTTGGGAAGGCAATTACTTCGCGAATGTTGGGTTCGTTTTCAAACAGCATTAGCATGCGGTCAATTCCCGGGGCAAAACCGCCGTGCGGAGGTGCGCCATATTCAAAGGCGCGAATCATTCCGCCGAATTTTTCGTCCACGGTTTCTTTGGTGTACCCGCAAATTTCAAAAGCCTTATACATAATTTCCGGTTTGTAGTTTCTAATGGCGCCGGAAGAAAGCTCAAGACCGTTGGCAATAATGTCGTACTGGTAAGCGCGTACTTCATCCGGCTTTTGGGTGTTTAACGCTTCTAGTCCGCCTTGGGGCATTGAGAAAGGGTTATGCATAAAGTCCCAGCGCTTTTCCGTGTCGCTCCATTCAAACATCGGGAAATCGGTAATCCAGGCCCAGGCAATTAGCCCTGGGTCTTTTAGACCGAAAGTGTCTCCGAGTTTGTCGCGTAATTTCCCCAAAACTTTATTGACGATTTGTTTTTGGTCCGCGCCAAAGAAAATTATGTCGCCGGGTGCGGCGTGGGTTTTGGTAATAATAGATTTTATTTCGTCATCTGATAGAAATTTGAGAATGGGCGATCGCAGGTTTTTTGTCTTTGTAGCGGCATGCCCCGGCATGCCGTCTTTATTAGGCACGCCAGGGCGTGCCTCTACATTATCTGATTGTTTATCATCCCAAACAATATAGGCCAGTCCGCCAGCGCCTTCTTTTTTTACCATTTCCGTAAGCTCGTCAATTTGCGAGCGTGAAAGTTTGGCGCCGTCCTGGCAGCAAATGGCTTTTACCACTCCGCCGCCCTTTATTGCGTTGCCAAAAACGCTAAAGCCGGTGTCTTTTAAATCTTCGGTTAAATTCACCATCTTCATTCCAAAGCGAAGATCGGGTTTGTCCGAACCGTAAAGTTCCATGGCTTCCAAATAGGGGAGTCGTGGAAAAGGTTTTTGCATGCATTTTTTACCCGCAAATTTTTCCGTTAGTTCAACAAACATGGGCTCCATTTCCTGAAAAACGGTTTCGTCCTTGTCCGCAAAAGCAATTTCCAAATCCAGCTGATAAAATTCTCCCGGGCTTCTGTCCGCGCGCGGGTCTTCGTCCCTAAAGCACGGCGCAATTTGATAATATTTTGGCACTCCGCCAACCATTAAAAGCTGTTTAAATTGTTGAGGAGCCTGGGGAAGTGCGTAAAATTTTCCGGGATGCAAACGGGAAGGAACCAAAAAGTCGCGCGCGCCTTCGGGGGAGGACGAAGTTAAAATTGGGGTGGTAATCTCTATAAAGCCGTGCTCGGTCATGTAGTGGTGAATGGTTTGAATCATATGATGTCTTTTTTGCAGCATCATTTGCATTTTTTCTCGGCGCAAATCCAAAAAGCGGAACTTTAAGCGCAGTTCTTCGTTGGAAAGCGTTTCTTCGCCGTGGCCGTGGGCAACCTGAAAAGGCAGGGGCTTGGCCGTGTTTAGTATGATAATGTGGTCTGTGGTAATTTCAATTGTCCCGGTGGGGATATTTTTGTTTGCCAAATCCTTCAGGCGTTCCACTACAGTGCCTTCCACTTTAATTACGAACTCGTCCCGGCATTTGTCGGCCGCTGAAAAGGCTTCCTTATTTTCCGGATGAATGGCCAGTTGGACCAATCCGGTGTGGTCGCGTAGGTCAATAAAAATCACGCCGCCGTGATCGCGCCGTGAATTAACCCACCCTGACAAAGTTATTTTTTGACCAATTTTTTCAAGAGACCCTAACGCAAGTGTTCTTTGCATATATTTGGGGCCGTATCCCATAGACAGTGGGCACAGCAATTAATATTACACCATGATTATATCAAAATTTGAAATTTTTGCCAAACCTGGTTTTTGCGAAAAATAAGCGTATTGATTATAATTGGGTTAAGAACCCGGTAAGGCCATTTGGCATATCGGTAAACGGCCAGCGCCAAGAGACCATAAGGTCCACTGGCTCAAAGGTCCACAAAGTGAGAGTACAAACCTTGAGCGCAACCTCTGCTGTCCGGCTTGGCGGATAGCAAACAAGAAGCAAAAAACATTTAGGAGGTGAATATTAATAATACATAGCAAACAAAAGTCTCGCTGACCCGCCGCTCGGTGACCGAAGCAAGTAGGAGCCGAGGGGCGAAGATTTAGGCCTAAGGCGGCATAAAGGGATAAGATGCCAAGATGGCGTAGTCTCGGCTATAAAACTTATCGTCTGCTTGGGCCGGCTTGCCCAGCTTGTCAGAATCTGTGCAAGAGATTTGTTCGCAGGTAACTGCTTAAGGGCAGTGAATTGTTTGGCGCATTCGGCGCCTTGGTTCGCGGGCTGAATGTTTTTGGTAGTCGGATTATTGGAAGGCCTAACGCGAACCACGCGATAGCCGGCGGTTAAAGCCGCCAATCGACACGGGGTCAGCCTTGTACTTTTACCCCAGCTTGTCCTTGAAAATATAAATCGCAAAAACGCGGGTAAGTTCCGCGTTTATCTCCACCTATGGCTGAAGGTGGAGATTTTCTTTGTCCGCCTTGGCTCGCGATTGCATCATTTTGGCCTTTAGCAGAAGCGGTCAAGCGAGACTGGTCATTTTTAACAAAATTTTCTATAATGGATAGACATAAGTGACAAGTTGAAAGTGACAAGTGACAAGAATGACAGAAAATAACAAATAACAAGGAAAATAAAAATGCTTAAAAAGATAGTATTAGATTTAGAAACCCAGAAATCTTTTCAGGAAGTTGGGGGCAGGGGAAAGAACCATCTGCTTAAGGTAAGCGTGTGCTGTATTTACGATTTTAGCACGGGCAAATATTCTTCTTTTGAAGAGCACGAAATTTCCAAGCTTTCCCCAATTTTGCAAACGGCGGACCAGATAATCGGCTACAACGTAAAAGATTTTGATTTTGAAGTTATCCAGCCGTATTTAAATTTTGATATTTTTCAAGTGCCGTATTTGGACCTTTTGGAGGAAATAGAAAAAGTTTTGGGCCACAGAATAAAGCTGGAAAGCGTGGCGCAGGGAACTATTGGCAGCGGAAAATCGGGCAGCGGATTGGAAGCGATTTTGTATTACAACAACGGGCGCATGGATTTGCTTAAGAAATATTGTTTGGACGATGTAAAAATTACCAAACAAGTATATGAATATGCGCTAAAAAATCAGAAGCTTTTGTTTAAAGATTTTTTTAAGACCAAAGAAATTCCCCTTAAAATAAAAGATGCAATTCCGCGCACAGGCGTGGAGCATCAAGCAGCATTGTTTTAGCAAAGTAGTAAGTAGTAAGTAGTAAGTAGTAAGGGCTTGACCCATGCTACATGCTACATGCTACCTACTACAAAAATTAAATTATCTTTTAAACTGCTCACAGTAGTTTTGTTTTTAGGTTTGGCTTATGTTTTAAGCCAGGTTTTTGCTGGTCACCTTATTCTCCCTCAATCTTTTAGCCTTGGACCAATCACCACCCACTATTACGGCATTATTATGGCTTTGGCCGTGCTTGTTGGCTTTTATTTGGCCATGAGAAGGGCAAATAAATTTGGCATTGACGGAAGGTCCGCCGAAGATGTTATTTTTTGGCTGGCCATTGGCGGATTTATTGGAGCCAGGCTGTATCACGTAGCTTCTTCCTTTAGCTATTACTCGCAGTATCCCGGTGACATTATAAAAGTATGGAACGGAGGACTTTCCATTTACGGCGCCGTCCTCGGCGGCTTTGCCACACTGTTGGTTTTAAGAAGACTTTTTACTTTTCTGCCTTTGGCAGATCTTTATGACAATTTCTCACTTTTTACTCTTTTGGATTGGCTCACCCCCAGCCTTATCCTCGGTCAGATTATCGGTCGTTTTGGTAATCTATTTAACTATGAAGCTTTTGGTTATCCAACCAATTTGCCCTGGAAAATGTTTGTGCCTGAAAATTTTCGTCCGAGCGCGTATATAAATTACGGCTATTTTCACCCATTTTTTTTATATGAGGTGTTGGGAAATTTAGTTAT
>CAIWKW010000127.1 GCA_903913365.1 Candidatus Doudnabacteria bacterium
ATTTTAGGTAATTTTGGTCAATTTGTGTAATTTTAAAAACTACCCCGTATCCCAGTGAAATGGTTTACGGGGTATTTTGTATAGTTGGAGAAGTTTACGCTTTGTAGCGGGTCAAAAACGAGCCGATGTCGGCGCAGGCTAGCTTAATAAGTCATCCAGCCAAGAGCTTTGGTAAAAATCACGAACTTTTTTGCTACTTGATTTAATGTATTTTCGCCCCAGCGGCCAGTTTGGCAATCAACCGCTTTTTCTATAAGAGGGTCAAGATAATAAAGCCTTATGCGGTTTGCTAAGTTATTTACTTCAAACAGTTTGGGGTAATATTTTTTTAACCAGCCGAGTTCTTTGGTCATCTGGTAGTCTCCATAAAGCGGTTCTAAATGTTCTTCAACCGTAACTTTTGGGGCGTGAACAACATCTAAAATCTTCCAGAGTTCAAAATCTTTGGGAGCTTGGCTTATCCAGTCTAAATCTATAATGGCCGTAAGGTTGCCGTTTTGGTGGAATATATTTTCCAAATGGATGTCGTTATGGCAGAGGACTGCCGTGCCAGTTTCGTCCAAGTTTGAAATATTGTCGTAATAGAACTTTTCCAACGTTTCAACGCTCGGTAAAAACTCCTTTGATAGTTTGTCTTTTTGGATTCTGTTAATTTCCTCCAAAGTTACCCTTTCTATGGCTGGCTGTAAGTTTTTGAAAGGCTTTTGGGATTTCATCGTAATGCAGTAATCGTCAAAACGGATTGAGTGCCAAATTTGCAATTGTTCCGCTAGTTGCTCAATTACTTTCTCTTTTTGGCTATCCGAAAAGGCCATCCAGTCATAAGACAGGTTCCTACCCAAAACTTTTTCCATTAAAATGTATTCCGAGCCATCGACTGTGCCATAATCTAAAATCTTCGGCACCTTGGCTCCCTTAGCCAAAAGCTTTGCCGTCATATCCGCAGCGGGTTTTAAAATTGGCTCGCCTGCAACCCCTCCCTCACCCTCAATCTTTAAAGCATATTTTCCACCAATATCATAAACACGATTAACCACGCCGCTGGAAAATCTTATTGCTTCCAGTGATTCCTTTAGGCTGTTCTTTTTAAGGACAAATTGAATTATTTTTGAGTCAGTATCGTCCATAAATTTTAAGGGATTTTTAAACTTTAGATGGTAATTAAATTACGGTAATTCTGAAAGACGCTTTAGCTTATAGGAGTAGGCATCTTTTTTGAACGGGATATTTTCAGCCCCCTGTTTATAAACTTTCTTGAGTGATTCAGGGTTTAGCACTTTAAAGTTTTCTCCTTCGATTTTAACTGTATAGGCCAATTCCGAAATACCGTGTAAATAGTGTTCAATGGAGTCAAAGGATATTTTGACTCCATTTTTAAAAACTTTCAAAGAATGATATGTGGTGGTTTCGTATTTTAAACCTTGCCTCGTAAACTCACCCGCCAAAACGTCTAAAGCCGCCTCTGGAACCAAGAAATCAATATCATTAACTTCAATACTGGCGTCTTTGGTATAAAACAGATAAGCCACACTGCCATAGATGACAGGCTCAAAACCGTTGGCTGTGGAAATTATTTGACACTCCTTTCCAAACTCAGCCAGCTTTAAAAAGAAACCTTTATTTTTTGGATAAATTTGAATGGTTAACATATTTTAATTACTCAGAGGGTTATTTATTAACCGACGGATGCCATCCTCAACAATCATAGCTTGATTATCGGTCATCACTACAAAATTTAATCCTTTCTTTTCACAATCTTCTTTTATACTATCTAAGGCGTCTTTAAACTTTTGATTCCCCCAGTGTGGTAATGGAACAAAATCAATTAAGTCCAAACCTTCGTAAATAACCGTTGGCACTTGGTCAATATGGTCAGCCCGCTCAAAACCGTGAAGCGATACACCAGCGACGATTGCGCCTGCGCTATCACCGCCATAAACCATACCTGAATCTACTAAATCTTTTATAATCTTATCAAATCCGCTTTGCTGCATTAACATTCTAAGGTAAAAAACATTGCCTCCGTTCGCCCATATAAAATCATACTTTGCTAATTCTTGTTTCAGTTTAGTCGGATTATTTATGTAATTTTTGAGGTCAACTTCAGTTATGTCCAAATTTAGTTTGCCTAAATTGCCCATAACCAAATCGTAACGAATTTTTCTGTCTTCAGGGGACTTTAATTCAAAGGCATTAGTAATTAAGGCAGTCTTGATGCCCTGCCTTTTGCCGATAAGCTTATATAGCTCTTCGGCGTTGTTTATTCCAATGGAAGATAAAAATAATTTCATATTTTGGCAAAAATCAAATTCATATAAGTTGTTTTGTTAGGAGTGTAACGTTCAATAAACTCAAATTTAAAACCCGCATCTGCCGCTATCAGTTTTAAATTTTCTTCAGTATAATATTTAAAATATCTTTTTACATTTGGCATACTTTCTCTTACCTTTTCACCTTCGAAATTTCCCTCAATCATTCCCAACAACAGTACACCTTTGCGGGACAAAATTTGATGTATGGATTTTAAAGCCGCAGTCATTTCTTCAGCGGTTACGTGTAATAAGGAGGTGTATGCCCAAACGGCGTCAAAGCTCTCCGCAGGGAAAGGTAATTTCCGCAAATCGCACAGTACAGAATTAAAACCTAAAGACTTAGTAATATTTATCATTGCTTCTGACGCATCGGCGCAAGTAACGTCTAAGCCTTGGGATTTAAGTAACTTGGCGTCTAGGCCTGGACCACTTCCAATATCAAGTGTCTTTTTGCCTTTTAGCTTGCCTAAAAATTCAGTGATTGTGCTCAAGGGAAAATTTTTCCAAAAATCCTCAGTTTCTTCTTGGTAAGTTTTGCTATATTTATTATAGGCAGCAATAGTAGGATTCATAGCTTAATAATAGCAAAAAATCGCCTTTACGGCGATATTAAACGGTCTGGAGTAGTTGGGTAAATCTATTGCATTCCAGCAGCTTTATTTTCTTCCACAGCTTTAAGGATTCCAAAGCTTCTTTGGGAAAGTGATTGGTTGAGAGGAATTGAACCCGAATTCTCGCTGCCACAGAGCGATGTAATAACCATTATACCATAGCCGCCATATCGTCGTAATTGGCTTCAAGCTTTCGATTTTGGCTTTTGGCCAAAATCTCTCGCTCTGCGCCAATTACTCCTCTCCCCAAATTTTCCTTAAATAATCCCGAGAAGAAAATTTGGGGGCCCCATATCCGGGTTTCCTGCTATCTGTAAAAAATAAAAACTCTTACACAGATTTGGTAAGAGATGCTAACTGCCATCTGCTGTGTCAGATGGTTTATTTATTCAATTGCTTGGGTATTATAGCCGAATATCAGAAAATCGTCAATCTGTTTCTTTGGGTAAGTATAGCTCCAAAAATTTATTTTTGTCGATGTGGGCTTTGCTAACTTTCCTGGTTTCATAAGCAAAAAACTTTTCGTATTCTTCTTTGGAAATTTCACCGTCATTGGTAAAACCGAGTTTTTGCATTAACCCGGGACTCTGTGCCACAATCCACGATGTTCCTATAACAGTTTTAATTTCTTTTAAAGATTCGGAAGTTTTTAACTGGGTTGCCAATTGTTTAAAACCGTTTCTCAAAAGTTTTAGTTTTTCTCCATCGGACAGCGTGCTTACAGGAAAAACGTGCAAATAGAGTTCGTCTTTGTAAGTTCCGTAATGAAGCATCTCGTTAATTACGTGTTCTGTTTTGCTGATAACATACTGCCTGACGTTGTGCTCCAATTCGCGTGAAGTTAAGTTATTTTGTCCGAATTTATACATTTCTGCAGCCACAGCAATAACCATTTCCTGCTGCGATTTATAATCTCTGGACTCAAGTTCTGACAAAAGAGGTAAGAGCTCTTTTTCTTTGCCCATATAAATTGCAGTGGACAGCTCCCGTAAACTTTTAAACATAAAAGGTTTTGACTCCTCTCCTTGTTCGTCGGCGCCGTTTAGCATGTTTTTAATATCCCGTTCCCAAATAGTAACAGGGATAATTTCCACTTCTTGTCTTTTAGGCCTGTCCCTAAAATTTTTAGCTTCTTCAGGGATTGTTTTTTCCGGCATGATAGCGCTGTTAATTTAACTTTATTATATCAAAAAATCGCTAAAACTACGATAGAATTAAAGGAAAACTAAATTTGATAAAAAGAAGAGTGGCAATCGCTTGGACTGCCACTTTTTGAGAGATGGTCCGGCTCCTTCAGGCAACCTGCTCAGTCGGCTGTGGGCCGGGAACTTGCTCCAGCAGGGAAAGGAAGTCAGTTTGTCCCTCGGGAGGGGAGTAGACCGTTACCCGTTTTGTGCCCCCAAGTAATTCTTCCACTACGCAGAAGTATTCAATTTCCTTCACCCATTTGCAGGTTTTGGCTGTTAGCATGGCGCCAACGTGGCGGTATTGCGAATGGAAACTTTTGGTGCCGAGCATGGTGCGGTCCATGTGTTCAAGCGGCCCCCAGACGCTGTGGCCTTTTTCGTGTTTGACAAAAGCGTAAATTGCTACGCTTTGAATTAGCGCGTGTCTGAGTATCTCGTAGGGGTTAAACTGCTCAAACGATTTGGCTTTCAATTCTCGTGCCAAATCATCATGTCCCCAGAAGGGATGGGTTCTCCAGAGCCAGGGAAACTTAGCCAAAAATTCCGGAGTGACCGGAGTGAACTCTTGTTTCATAAGCGCCTCCATTTTTTCTCGACGAACTAAACAACGATATCTTAAAATACGGCAAATGTCAACACCATGCCAAGAGGCTTAATTAAAAACTGCCAAAAGGCAGTTTAAAATTGTAAAAATTATTTAGAGATTTTAATTGTATTTTGGCGCAAAGTCCGTGTGCTGTGCCAAAGTTGCGGTTTTGGACATTAGCATCCAGGAAAGAACCAGGGAAACCAGCACAAAAATTATGGATAGCGTTGGTATGGCGGAAGCCAAAAAAACAAAATAAGTAAAAGCAGACAGAGCTCCGTAAATTATGGCGCAAAGCATAAAAATTAAACCGGCGGAAGATGTGCCCAAAGCTTCCGGGTCGTCGGTTTCAAAGTTGGCAAATTTTACACCAAAATAAAGTCCCAGCGCGGAAAGAGTTAAAACAGTTGTCAGTCCTAAAATTAAAAATAGTCCTGCTTGGCCAATCGGCAATTTTAGAAGCAATACGTTGGTTAGCTCGGCCAGTAGCGCAAAGCTCCCAAAGGTTGCGGTGAAAAACCAGAACTTTGTCCAAAGCAGTCGGCCGAGGCGCAAGGGGGAGCTGGCAAAAATCCAGGCCGTGTTCCGTTCGGAAGAAAACGAAGGGAACACAAACCGCAAGACCAAGGCACTGACAAAATATACCAATACCAAAAGTTGAACTGCCAAAATAATATTTGGAAGGTAAGTTATTTGGTCATTGGTTTTATTTAAGTGAAGTTGAATTGTTAAAGTAAAACCAATGTAGCTTAGCCAAAGCAGGAGCAGGAACATAAGCCAAAAAGCATTTTTTGGATTGCGGAACAACTGGGTTTTTTCTTTGTACAACACGGCGCCAAAAGGCCGATTGAGCATGTTCGATTTAAAGGAGTCAATTTTATGGAGAGGCTGCTCGTTGTGGGCAATGCCGCCGTTTTCCGAAAGGTTTTGCCAAATCGGCAAAAAAGATTTGCCCAAACCAAAACCCAAAGCCGCTTCAATAAGCAAGAGAAATATCAAAATTATAAAATAGGGCAATGTTTTGGAAGATTCCCCCAATTGGGTAAAAGTCACAATTTGCGCTGCCGGGCTGGTAGGTAGAAATTTAAAATTTTGCAAAACCGGTGCCAGCGGAGCTTCGGTGAGGTTTAAGTTTTGCGAGCTTAAAATTATCACAATGTCATGGCGGGAAACCGCATTCGCCACAACGCCAAAAATCACAACAGCTAAAACGGCCAGGCAAACAGAAAGACCGGTAAAGTTCGGCCGATTCACATTGCTTTAG
>CAIWKW010000128.1 GCA_903913365.1 Candidatus Doudnabacteria bacterium
AACATCATATTTTTTTAAAATTTTTGCCGCATCGGCGTTGGTGCTTGCGTCTTTTACGGTTGGGCCGCTGGCAACCATGGAAATATCGTCGCCCGGCACATCGCTAAAAATCAAGCTAATGCAAGTAGCCGGATAAATAATTTTCGACAAATGTCCGCCTTTAACCTGACTAATATGCTTACGCACGGTATTTAGTTCTTCAATGCCGGCGGCTTTTACGGTTAAGGCCGAAATAATGGAAACCTCCGTTTCGCAGGACATGTCGTGAGGCTGACACAAAAGAGCGCTACCGCCGCCGGAAACCACGCAAATAACCAAATCTTCTTCCGAGCAGGCCTTGAGCATGTCCATAAGCTCTTTGGTGGCCTCTATGTTTACTTTAGTCGGCAAAGGATGAGTGCCAACTCTGCAGACGATGTTACCCAAACTGCCTTCTTTTAAATCCAAAACATAGCCGCAAGAAATTTTGTCAACCAAAATTTTCTGTATTGCGGTTACCGCCTCCAGCGCCGCCTTGCCAAAACCCACGCAAACAATTCGTTTGTAATCCGCCAAGTTGAATATTTGCCCCATGACCGATAATTTTTGACTTTTTGCATCATAGAGAAAATATTTTTCCACGGATTTTTTGGTGTTTATCGCCTCAAAGCCCGCTTCGGCAATGGTTAGAGCCTGTTTTCTTTGTGCCGATGTTGCCAGCTGCTGAAAATTTTTAATTACAAAGTTTTTTGTTTCCATAAATTTTACCCTTCTAATTTTAGCCCCTTACTATTTGCTGCATGCTACTTGTTTCCTACATTCCCGCCATTTGCCAAACCGCGGCCGCCACATTACGCGGCCGGCCAAGCAGCGGATCGTGATGAAGGTTTATAAACGGCAAGGAATTCACTTCGATAAATCCGCAGTTTTGCTCCTTATATGATTTGGATATATCTGGAATAATAAAATCAAAACCGACTATCGGATCGCCGAGAATTTTTGCCGCTCGGACAAATAATTCCTTATTGTCAGGATGGCAAATTTCAAAATCCTCACTGCTGGACCCTCCATAGTTAACTCCAATTTTTTCCGACAAATAAACAATAAAACCTTTGGGAATAGGCCAATCCAATACACTTAATTTTTGAAAATTTATATTTGGAAATTCTTTGGAAATTGAAAATTGAAAATTAAAAATTTCTTGCTTAACAAACCTCTCCATATTTTCGTCAACAACAACATCTTTAACGCCCTTATGAGGCAAACAGTTTTTTATTTTTATTAATTCCCTAATGGTATGGGCACCGTCGCCAAGAACAAACGGGCTATCGCCTCTAAGCACTCCTTCGAGCTTAAAATCCACGACTGTGGCCCGATAAACCGGCCCCGGCAATTGTTCTTCCACTATAGTCCAAAAACACAACCGCTTGGCGATTTCAAAGGCTCGTTTTAAACTAGCCTCATTTTTGACAAAGGTGGTTGTGTGACGACCACGGCTGCCTGAACGAGGTTTTACTATGACAAACTTGTGGTTATTGGCTGCTGTCTGCTGTCTGCTGACTGCTGACCTTTGAATTTTTTCAAAAATACCCTTGGCTTGCTTAAAGCTGAAGCAGTTGGCACCCATTGGCACAGGCAGATTATTGCTTTGAAGCAGCTGCTTTAAGCGCCACTTGTCATCCATTAAATCCAGCCACTTGTTGGTGTATCCAACCGGTCTGGGCAGGCCGGAAAAAATAATCGGACTAGAGTTTTGAGTTTTGAGTTTTGAGTTTTGAGCAAAATAACTGTCAAAAGGACGGCCAAATAACAAAAGCTCTCGCATTCTTATTCCTCGCTTTAAAGCTTCCTCCCATAAAACATAAGCCCGCCTAACCTTGCACTTTGAGATATCGTCATTAAAACCGATTATTCCTAAAAATTTTCCGACTGTAAAAAATCCGAATATGATTTTCTGATCCCACTGCCTTTTTTTTATGAACCGGCTTAAAAAATTATACAAAATTTTCTGCCGGAGCGGAGTAAGTAAAATATTTAAAGATTCGTTGTACCAATATAAATAATGAGGTACCGGATTATTTCCGCAATAAGGGCAGTTGGTCTTCATTTTATTTTTTTCTTTTTTGCACGAGCCAAAAACTCGCTCCCAAAATTATAAAAATACCGAACAGCCAAGCAATTGACTTGGCGGTTTTTGTAGAAGCTCCAAGACCGGTTTGGGGCGTTAAAGGATTTGGGGTTTCAATATTGCCCTGCAAAGGCTTAGATAAAACATTTGAGGAAGTCGCGAATTGACCGTTATGTGATGGGTCTTGTGATTCCACATTGTCTTTGACATTCGGATGCGAAAAAGTATTTGAACGCAAAAAGGGCTGAACTTGTGGCACCGTACCCTGAACTGACTTTGCGGCAAAAACCGGGGCGAC
>CAIWKW010000129.1 GCA_903913365.1 Candidatus Doudnabacteria bacterium
CGTGTGCTCTTCCGATCTCAGAAAATTTAATAAGAAAATGTCAAATAAAATTACTACGATTGCTGATGTCCCTGGTGCAGTACCCCCCGCATCATCCTCTGGCTCTAAGGCCACATATGTTTATATTTCAAATGCAGATGACGGGGACATTTCAGCGTATGAGTTACGTGCAGCATCCAACGCAGGCTCTGGGGTAGCATCTCAAGCGAATTTAAATCCAATTGGACGCACTGCCGTTGGAAAGCTTGTAATGCCAATGGTTGCAACGCCTGATGGCAAAACGTTATATGCGGCAGTAAGGTCAGCCCCCTTTTCTATTCATTGCTTTCAAATCAACCCACTTGATGGAGGGTTGGAGTTACTGGCGGCAACACCCATGCCGCACAGTTTGGTCTTTATCTCTTTAGATCAGACGGGCAAGTGGCTTTTGGCCACTTCTTTTGGAGATCATAAAAATTCCGTCCATAAATTGAACGCAGACTACTTAATTGACCCCATACCTGCACAAGTTTTTGCAAGCGGTGGCCTAAACCCTCATTCAATAGTCACAGATAAAGATAATCAATTTGTCTTTATTCCTCACCTCGGAACTGATGAAATCAAAGTTCACTCTTTTAATTCAAAACTTGAAAAACCGCTGTCTGAATCTCCCGCCTTTGTTGCAGTCGAAAAGCAGTACGGTCCTCGACACATCGTCATCTCCCAAGATAATAAGTTTGGTTACGTTATCACCGAGATGATGGGTCAGGTTTTGGTTTTTTCGATCGATTCAAAATCTGGTAATTTAAGCCTTGTGCAGTCAATTTCCAGCCTTCCCATTGACACAAAACTCTTTCAAGGAAAGGCAAGACCTCCAACTGGCTCGCCTGATGCAGTAGGATTTGATGACTCTAATTTGATTTACAGTGCCGAAATCAAACTCACTCCAAACGGAAGGTATTTATATACTTCTGACAGAACCAACAACTCACTCAGCGGTTTTGAGGTCGATTCAAAGACGGGAAAACTCAAGTACTTATTTACAATTCCCACTGAGCAAATGCCAAGAGGTTTTGGCATTGATCCGGATGGGCAGTTTTTAGTTGCCACAGGTCAAAAATCAGAATACGTTTCTCTTTATTCAATAGACCCTTCAACGGGAGAGTTAAACTTAATTTCTCGAGTCCCAGGGGGTAAAGGTGCAAACTGGGTCACATTTGCTAAACAAACTCTGTAAAACTCAAATACTTTAAGCTCAAATTTTTTGATACTTATATCTAATTTACCTTTATTAAAATTCTGCGCTAAAAGGAACATTTAACTTTTACTATTTAATATAGCACCCAAAAAAGTTCCCCCTTGAACCGCGACTAAACTGGCAGTCCTGTAAATTGGAAAATGCTCAAATAACCTACACAGCGATCAAGGCCGAATCGATATTATTTTCGGCCTCTTTTCTTGAATTATGTGTATCTTATTGAATTAAAAGATATGCCGGTAGACTTTGCTGGTGAAACCTTTTTAGTTTCTTTAAATTGCATAGTTACGATGTTAAGAGTAATTTAAGCATACGCATTTTAACCACTATAGATTTATAAGCATTACCCGCCATTTTTTGCTCTATTGTGGTGCAAAACGGCCTCATTTTGGTGCTACGCGGTTTTTTAGTGCTTGGTGAAAATAGACAGCGTTTTCAATTTACAAAAAAGGGCCAACATATTAAACAAATACATTTTTCTAATTGAATATGTTTAATTTTTTTATTATCCCGTTTTATTAAAATTATGTTACAGATTTATTACTTTTTTCTTAAAAAAAAAGCATCTTCAGTTAATCATTGAAGTTTTTACCGGTTTTACTTTTTCGTCGGAGCGAGCAAATCTCGGTTTGGGCATGGGAATTGCAAAAACAAAACGGGAGAACTGCGGATTTGAAAGGGTTTAGAATCGATTTTTTTTTTTGGAATTTAATTTAAAAGGGTGTGGTAATGAAAAAAGTATTCTCGATTTCAGCAATTTTATTCGCCTCGTGTTGCGCTATTTCCAGTGCAATGGCTGAAGACGCGC
>CAIWKW010000130.1 GCA_903913365.1 Candidatus Doudnabacteria bacterium
TATCGTTTTATTCGGTGTGATCGTTCCGGTATCAAGTAAGGTAAAATTAATATTGGCTGTTGTGTCTCCTTTATAAATAGTGACAGTTCCAGGATCTAAGACGTAGTCTACCCCGCTTACCGCGGTTCCGCCCGTTGCTGCAAAATCAACAGAAACATCTGCTGTGGAAGTTGCGGACGATAGTATTAAACTTGCACTCTGATCCCCCATTGTTTGGGCTGCGCTTGCGCCGGTTTGCGCAAAGTCCAGCAAATGTACGCCCGGCAAACCCGGAGAGTTATCATTCAATATATATAGCGTGTGAATGAGGCTACTTCCCAAATCGGCACCGGTTGCGCTTGTTAAAGAAATCTCCACGGACTTATCAGGCCCAGCAACGGAGTTCTCAATAATATTTATTGAAATTTCGCTGGAAGTGCTGCCAGGAGCGAAACTTAAAGTACCGGGGCTTAATACGTAATCCACGCCGTTTATACCTGTTCCTCCCGTAACTTCATAATTAACAGTTGTGCCGGCAACGGCCGGGGCATTTAAAATTACTGAGACATCCGCTTCCCCGGCATTTTCCACCACGGAAGAAATACTATTTGCAAAATTAACCTTCGGCACAACCGAGGTGTCGCCTAAACCTAATTTTGTCAAAAAAGGAAAAACTTTGTTTCCGACAAGGTTAAAATTTCCGCCGGCATAAACACCGTCTGTTCCTGCAAACAAAGCATTAACCGTTTCACTGCAGGAATAAGTACAGCGGTAGCCGTCCGGCAAATACGCCCCCGGATTCCAGGAGACTAAATTGCCGTCTGCCGTATTGAAGGCCGCCAGGCTGTCTCTAAAGTCATCGCCAATTTTAGAAAAACTTCCCCCCACGTACAGAATGCTGCCATCCATATCAAATGATGCAACATCGCCATTGGGTTTATTGGAAAACAGATTTAAATCCGTTCCCGTTTCCGCGTCCAATGCAGAAAGAGATCTATTTCCCCCAACATACAAAGTACTTCCGCTTAAATACATGGCATCAACAGCTATCGGATCCCACCAATCGTTATGAGAAAAATAACTGAAAGAACTGTCTGTGCTGCCGTCAACCTGGCTCAAAGCGTAAACATAGCCTCGGTACACTGAGACATAAACTTTTGTATCCGACGCCAACAATGACCTGACCGGAGATTCTCCGGAAACGTAATAAGTGCCGATTGATATTGAAGGAAGCCAGGCGGCGTCCACGGCCATGGAAGGAATATCTATAGCGGCTAAATCGTCCACGGATTGCTCGCCGAAAGAGGTAAATTGCCCGCCAATGAATAACTTGGAATTATCCGGCGACAAACTTAGTTTAAAAATTGTCCCGTTCGATCCCGGCGTTCCGGGCAAAGCTTCGCCGGTAAGTGCGTCCACAACGGCAAAGTTTCCGGTTTCCTGTCCGCCGGCATTGCCAAAATGTCCTCCCACATATACGTTTGTGCCGTCTGTCGCCAAAGCATAAACCTGCTCGTAATCCGTACCGGGATTCCACGAGGTTAGCTCGTTGGTGGTTTGGTCAAACGCGGCCAAATTATTTCTGCTTCCGCCGCCGTAGCTCATAAAGCTGCCGCCAATATACAAATTGCTCCCGCTCTTGGCGATGGAATAAATATAATTGTCCGACTTATTTTGCCAGCCGGTTACAGTACCGGCCGATTTATCAACCTGCCAAATATAGGCCGGTTTAAACTGGGCGCCGACATCGGAACCAAAATGCAAAACCATCCCTGCCGCAAAAATTGAAGTTCCGTTGCTGACCATGGAATAAACATAAGCCCTGTCTATGACTGGTTTCCAAGCGTCATCCAAAACACCAGTTGAAGCATTTACTTTTAAAATACCGTTATGATTATTTTGCCAATCAAAAACCATTCCGCCAATATACAAATCAGCGCCATCAACCAGCAAAGAATAAACGGTTCCGGAAATTGACCCGCTTATTACATTATTCCAGGAGTCAACAACAGATCCGTCATCCAAACTTACCGCGCCAACGCTTTGATGTGACTGTCCCCCAATGGAAGAAAAGTCTCCGCCGACAAATAAATTTTCTCCGTTCGTTGCCAGAGCGTAAACAATACCGCTGACATTCGCATCCCATTCCGAATCTGCGGTTCCGCTGCCGTCCGATACTGAGGCTAAGTAGTGATGCGTCTGTCCGCCAACGGTGTAAAAATCCCCTCCGACATAAATGGTCCCGTCGTAAACCAGCAAAGTGTATACATTGCCACTAACGTTTGGATTCCAGGAAGTTACCGTGCCGGTTTCCGTATCAATGGCTGCTACATTATTTCTTCCGCTTCCCCCGATGCTGGTAAATTTTCCACCGACATAAAGAATCCCGTCGCTAAGTGCCAGGGCATAAACTTCGTGGGAAGCGTCAACAAACGAAATATTAAAATTAGTGTCTAAATTCCCATTTTGTAAAACGTGAATTAAATTTTTGTAGGTTGTGTTCCCCTGATCTATTGTGAACATGCCACCCACATACCAGCCGGTGCTGCCGTCCGAAATAACCGATTTAACCTCCCCGTTGTCAATGAAAGGAAAGTTCGGCTGAAGGCTTCCGTCAGCGGCACTGGCAATAACTCCGGCTCCGGTCTTTTTGCCGGCGTAAGTAAAATAGCCACCCACGTAGACAGTATTACCTGCATGTGTAATTGCGTTAACGGTACCGTCGGTAACTATCATTCCGTTGTCCGGCTTCCCAAGTTCCAAAGGAGCCGCCGAAACTTTACCGAAAGGCAAAAAAAAGATTGCGCCAAAAATCAATAACGCAATTGGTAATAAATTTTTAAATTTATGAATCATGTTGAAAACTTTTTTTACTTCTGATTTTGTGCCATATACAACTAAAGCTATGCTGCTAAGTCACCTATCAGCATTTGGCAACGAAATCTTTAACGCGTCAACAAAACTGTTTCAAATTTATGTATATATTAATTATAAACTTGTAAATAATTTGTCACAAATTTTTTAAAAAAACAACTGTTTCATAATTTTTTTGCTGTTTCATGAAAATTTTTGCAGAGAAGATTTAAGAAAAATTTTAACACCATTACGGAAAAAAAAATAAAAAAGAGCGAAAAACTTTTTATATTGATTGCCTGTTGTTAATACAAAGTTTAAATCTATAAATTTTGCAGTGTTTTTCGTGTTTTGCAACCATAACCAAATATTATCTTTCAATTCATAAAATTTAAAAAATATTAAAATTCCATACAATTTTAATTGTAATAAACCGTTCTTATCCACAGCTTTATTCAAAAAAACTTTTATTTATCAATATTTTTTAATTTAAAAAA
>CAIWKW010000131.1 GCA_903913365.1 Candidatus Doudnabacteria bacterium
TTTTGGACAGTTTTGCGGCAGGCGTTCCTGTTGCAACGTCGAATATTTCCAGCATGCCGGAAGTTGCGGGAGACGCGGCTGTTTATTTTAATCCGAAAAACACCGCGGAAATAAAAAACGCAATCAAAGCCGTGCTTACGGACAAAAGCCTTGCCGATGCATTAAGACAAAAGGGAAAAGCAAGGCTGGAAAACTTCAGCTGGGAAAAGTGTGCCAGGGAAACCTTGAAAGTACTAGCAAGTTAAATTAAGAATAAAGAATAAAGGACTCACTACTCACTACATGACTAATGAACTAATTCAAAAAATTAAAGACCTGCCAAAATTAAAATTGCTAATTTTAGTATTTGTCATTTGGCAGTATTTTAGCGTTGCGGGGATTGCCGTTTTAAACTGGTCGCCGTCAATTGTTTGGCTGAACTTGGGGCTGCTGCTAGGTTTTATTTTGCTTTGCCCGGTTTATGAATCAATTCTTTTGCTTATTTTGTCCATACCTTTTTCGGTGGTGGTGCCGAATGCGCGATTCGATTCTCTTCCTATGTGGAGAATTCTTTACTTGGCGCTGTTTTTAATTTGGCTCGTAAGGGATAAAAAATTTAAAATTAAGGAAATTAAATTTTTACCTTGGGATAAGTATTTGGCATGGTTTGTTCTTTTGGGTTTGGTTATGGGTTTGGTGTTCGGTAATTTTAAAATTGAGGCTGTAAAACAGGTATTTTTTTGGCTGAACATATATTTTTTGTATTTGGTAATGATAAATACCCTAAAAAGCAAACAACAAATTTTTGAAGTTATCCGCTACGCCATTTGGTCACTCGCCATAATTGTAACTTTGGGTTTTACCCAATTATTCGGGACATTTTTCGGCAATTTGGACACTTTTTGGGTTTATTGGGACAGTAACATAACTAAGCTCTACTATGGTGCCAGTTTTGCCAATGTAGCGCTTTATTCCAATTCCTGGTTTTCCTATTCCGGGGGCAGGGAGCTCCGCATGTTTTCCATTATGCCGGACTCCCAATCCTTTGCCTATATTTGCATTATTGCTTTATGCATGGGCACGGCTCTTACCCGCAGCGTATTTAAACATATTAGAAAATGGCTTTGGTCCGGTATTCGCTTTGCCGGTTTGGCGCTTATTTTATCCGGCACTCGGGCTGTTTGGGTTGGCATGATTGCCCCTTTTTTTGTTGTGGCCGCGGCCTATTATAAAAATTTTCAAAAGCATTTGGCAAAAAAATTCCTTTGGCCGTTTTTAATTATTTTTGTGCTTTTTGCGGTTTCGCCGTTTTTTAATAAGGCATTGTCTTATATAAATTTTGGAGCTTTTCAGGAAAACTTCCTGCAACGCGCGGAGAGTATTTATGACACAAACGAAACTTCCAATCAAGGCCGTTTGATTATGTGGGAAAACAGCGCGTACTTTGGCGTTACCCATCCGCTTGGCATTGGCTTTGGTAATTTTTTGGTCTCTTTCAGTCCGGATTCAAACGCCAAAAATTATACTCAGCTTTCGGAACAGGTTGATAAACGATATAATCTTCCGGCCAAAGACATTTCCGCTCATAGCTTATATTTGCAGGTTTTGGTGGAAACCGGCTTTGTCGGGCTGGGTATATTTATATATATGTGGTTTGTTGTGCTTAAGTATTTTTGGGATTTTATCAGGCACTATAAAAATAAGGAAGACTTTTTGGTTTACTTTGTGGCACAGGCATTTTTAATGGTCCTGTGGATTTTGGCCGCCGCCATTTTTGACATTACGTTGTTTAACGATAAAGTCCTGATGTTCTTTTTTATTAATTTGGGACTTTCGGGATTAATTGTCAGCAGGTATCAGGAAATAGAAGAAGAAAATAGCAATGACAAAAATTAAAAAAA
>CAIWKW010000132.1 GCA_903913365.1 Candidatus Doudnabacteria bacterium
CGTGTGCTCTTCCGATCTATTATTCACGGCCGTGAATAATAGTATAGATTATATTAAAGGTTTGAAGCGCGTTTGGTATGCCTTCCCCGGGGGTTTTGACAAAAATCAAAAAAAGGTGCATAATATTAGGTCAAAGTTGTGGTATAATTAATTTACAATTATTGTTAATTTTAAAAAAGGAAATGGGTGTAAATATGGCAGATCAAGGAAAACTAAATGAATCCAGTGTCCAACAATCGGATTACGCTAAAAACGCTAGTTTTCAGGCAGCTGTAAAAGAATTCGGTACAGAAAGAGCAACTGAAGCTTATAAAAAAGCCGAGGAAATTGCTTTGGCTGAATTGGCAAAAACTGAAGTCCAGGTTACCGATGGTAAAGAAAATGACTCCGAGGATGGGGTAATTCCCGACGGTTTTGGGTCTAAGAGTCCGGAAGTTATAAAAAGTTTGCTTAGCGATAAACAGGCTGACCCTTCGGCTCTGGTTCAGGACAGAATTTTTGAATTAATGACTTTAATTTTAACTAACAATTTAGAATTGGATACAAAAAAACATCCCGATCAACCATTTTTGTTGACGGAAATGTTAAATGGTAATTCAAAAGTACTGGATGAATATTTGCGGGCGAGCAAAAATTGAAAACTTTGTAAAACAAAAATAAATGCAGTTTGAGTTAAGTACAATCAACATAGCGGCTCTTATTTTAATTGGCTTGATAGTCGTTTTTGCGGCTGTCTTTTTTTATTATTTTAAACGGCACAGATATCATACCAAGCATATTATTCCCAGGGTAAAAGACTGGGTATTTTTGGAAATTTTAATGCCCAAAGAAACTTCGCCGGACAAACAGGATGACAGGCCTAAAAGCGAGGAAGAAAAAAAACAGATGATAGCCGTTGCGGAGCAGCTGTTTACCACGCTTTCGCAGTCCACCGAACATAAGGGATGGCTTCTGGGAAAAGATTATTACAGTTTTGAAATTGCCTGCACGGACAAAAAAATCAGCTTTTTTATTAACTGTCCCAAGCATCTTCAACAGCTTGTGGAAAAACAGGTACAGGCTCAGTACCCATATGCTTTTATTGAGCAGGTAAAAGGCTATAATCCGTTTCAAAAAGGCGCGCAAATTGAAGTTGAGGAATTGCAATTAAACAAGCAGTCTGTTTATCCCATTCGGACTTACAAAACCACGGAGTCCGATCCTTTGAACGCTCTGACCAATGCCATGAGCAAGCTTCAGGAAAATGAGGGTATGGCGCTTCAGTTTATTATTAGTCCGGCCGGTACGGCTTGGCAGGGCAGGCCCCGCCATATGGCTTTGGAAATCCAGCAGGGGAAGAATCCTGACCTGGTAGAACGCGGACATTTGTACAGGCTCTTTATCGGGGTTATGAGAGGCTTGGGAGGAAGCCTGGCCGGAGTAGGACAGGGACAGCAGCAGGGTTCCCATGCCCATAAAGATTTGTCGGGATATTCTTCGCCTATCCAGCTTACTCCCATGCAGCAGGAAATTGTGAAAAAGTTGGAAGAAAAAGCCAGCAGGTCCGGATACAAAACGAACATTCGGATTGTGGCTTCGTCCACAACGCCGGGCAACGCCGAGTCTCATATGCGCAATATGTTGTCGTCGTTTTTGCAGTACAACATGCCTCCGTTTAACGGCTTTAGAACAAAAAAGCGCGATAAGAACGATATTTTGAAAGACTATATTTTTCGGGTGTTTCGCGACAACGGCACTCAGAGTATTTTAAACACGGAAGAGTTGGCGTCGCTTTGGCATTTGCCAACGCCGTTTATTGAAACGCCAAATATAAAATGGCTGGTATCCAAAAAAGCTCCGCCACCGATAAATATTCTGAAGGAAGGGTTGATGATAGGCAAGAACGTTTATCGTGGCCAGGAGACGCCTATTTTTATGGGCAGGGATGACCGCCGCCGCCACACCTATATTTTGGGCCGTACGGGTAGCGGAAAATCCGTTCTGCTTTCTAATATGGCCATCCAGGATATTAAAAACGGCGAAGGCCTGTGTGTTATTGACCCGCACGGCGATTTAATTCATGATATTCTGTTGAATATTCCTAAAGAAAGAGCCGAGGACATTATTGTCTTTGAGCCTTTTGATATGGACCGGCCAATGGGGCTGAATATGCTGGAAGTGGACAACGAAGAGCAAAAAGATTTTGCGGTTCAGGAAATGATCTCCATTTTTTACAAATTGGTTACCGACCCGGCCATGCTGGGACCCATGTTTGAACATAATATGAGAAACGCCATGCTCACGCTTATGGCCGACGACGAACACCCGGGAACCATTGCCGATGTGCCGAGAATTTTTACGGATACGGAGTTTCAAAAATATAAACTTTCCAAACTCAAAGATCCTGTGGTGCGTTTGTTTTGGGAAAAGGAAATGGCCAAAACTTCCGATTTTCATAAATCGGAAATGCTCGGCTATTTAATTTCCAAAGTCGGACGTTTTGTGGAAAATACCATGATGCGCAATATTGTGGGCCAGCCCAAGAGCGGTTTTAATTTCCGCAAAATTATGGACGAAGGAAAGGTTCTTTTGGTGAATTTATCCAAAGGCAGGACCGGGGAAATAAACGCCAAACTGCTCGGTTTGATTTTGGTTTCCAAAATTCAAATTGCGGCCTTGTCCAGGGCTGATACGCCGGAAGAAAACCGCAGGGATTTTTATTTGTATGTGGACGAGTTCCAAAATTTTATTACCGACGCTTTTTCCTCCATTTTATCCGAGGCCAGAAAATATAAGCTGAACCTGATTGTCGCCCACCAGTATTTGGGCCAGCTGGAGCAGCAGGCCGGAGCTCAAGGGGCGGGAAGCAAAGACTTGCGCGACGCGGTGTTCGGCAACGTCGGAACCATGATTGTTTTCCGTACCGGCGCAGAAGATGCCGAGGTTTTAGGCAAGGAATTCGCCCCAACCTTCAATCAATTTGATTTGGTGAATATAGATAGATATAATGCGTACGTAAAGCTGATGGTTAACGGTACGGCCAGCAAGCCGTTTAATATGGCCACAATGGCTCCGCAGAAAACCAATACGGAAGAGACCGCCAATGCCATTAGACAGTTAAGCCGGCTAAAATACGGCCGGCCAAGGGCCGAAGTGGAAGAGGAACTTTTGGAAGCCAGTCAGGTGGCGGAAAATATGTCCGAGGCCATGCCGGAAGTGGAAAGAGGTCTTTAATTTTTAATAAATATAATTTTTTTAAGGAGAATTATTTATGGCGGAAGGTCATGGACATGGCCATACGGCCGGGCCAAAAAAATCAGGAGGTAAAAGCGGTGGTGGAATAATTTTAAATTTGGTTGAAGGTATGGCAGAGCTGGCGGACAACACCGGCCTTGGAATTTTTAGAGAGGCTTCCGGTTCAATTGGCCATCTTTTTGGCTCTGAGGGAGGAAAAGGGAAGGGACATCATTAACCAAGCGAAGTTGTAGTCATGCAACAGGAAAATTCTTTAAATAATTTTAACGAATTGGTGGCTTTGTTTTTGGCCGAGGTTATCCGAACCAGGAAAACTTCTTTGGCGCGAGCCGCGGAAATTTGCCATCGGGTTGTGGCTTCTTTGCCGAGTCTAAATTCGGAAAGTCAGGCGCTTTCCATGCTTACTGAAATAGAAAAAGATTTTGAAGAGGTTTCTTTGTTAAAGCAGGTTATTCATTTTGGCAGCGCTTTGTCGGAAGCAAAAATATACGAATCGGAAATAAAGGACTACGCCTCTAAAACTTTCCCAAAAGATATTATGGCTTCCAACTCTTTTTTACAGGATGCCGCCGCCCCTGGTACAACTATACAGGAGTTGTGTTTAAAGTATCCGGAATTTGCCGATTACTTAACCAGGCTTTCGGAAAAAAGCCAAATTTTGGAACAAATCGGCGCCAATTAGTTGGGATAAACCTGGTTTTTATTTGGCTTGCCTGTTTATTATTTTTTTGATATAATCAATGTATTAAAACTTAGTCCAAAAGAAACAAAAATTAATATAAAGAAAAAGGTCTGTTAATAATGCACAAAGCATTTTTAAGGAAAATCAATTTTAAAAAACAAAAATATGGATCAACTCTCTAATTTAGCGATGGCCGTGCAAATGATTGAAGCGGCGGAAAAAAATATTCAGTCTGCCAAGCAGCTATTAAAAGAAATGATGGGCGGAGCCGTGCCAAAGGCGAGTATGGGGCAGTTGGCGGAAAAAGCTCAGGTGCTTACCGTTTCCGAAGGCGGCAAAGTTATTGAAGGCGTGTTTGACGGGCAAAATATGATTGGCCCGGACAAAAAACAATATCCGGTTCCGGCAAATTATGCGTCCAAATCCAAACTGATTGAAGGCGATGTTTTAAAGTTAACCATTTCCGAAGATGGCTCATTTATTTACAAGCAAATTGGACCAATGGAGCGCAAAAAAATGTTGGGTATTTTAATGGTGGATGAAAAAGGCGACTTTAAGGTTTTGGCGGAAGGGAAGCCTTATAAAGTATTGCTTGCCTCTTTAACTTATTTCAAAGCTGAGGCCGGGGACGAGGTTACCATAGTAGTACCAGAAGGTGGCAGCGCCGAGTGGGCTGCGGTTGAAAATGTAATTAAAAAGGGTGCCGGCTCTCATGCGGCAGACGTTGAAATGGGTGAGGATGTTTCTTCTGCCGGCGCCAAAGTAATTGTGGATGAAGACGAAGAGTTGTAGAATTGAACAAAATTTAAAAAATTAAGTAAAATTGACAAAATTATTGGGCTCATTATTTTTGCTTAATTTTGTCAATTATGTCATTTTTGTCAATTAATTTATGGAAAATACAAACAGTCTGCAATCAAGCGGAGGATTTAGTGAAAAAATTACCGGAATTCTCAATAAGTACCCCGTAATTTTACAATTGCTTCGTTTTGCCGCTATAGGTGTCTTTAACACCACCATGGATGTTTTGTTGCTTAATTTTATGGCAGCTCAGTTTGGTATAACAAAAGGAGCCAGTATCGGTTGGGTAAATTTGCCCGGCTTTACCTTAGCCCTTATACAAAGTTACTACTGGAACAGATATTGGGCATTTAGCGGTGAGGCTGTTGTCAGTTTACTAAAAAACTTTTTAAGGCTGGTTGCCGTAGGTGTTGTTGGAATTCTTGTATACGGTTTGATTGTTTTGGGTGCCCATAATTTTGCACAACCTATATATTTTGGCGGAATTTTTGTTGTGTTTGTCCTGGCACAATTGATTCTTTGGTATTCTTTTGGATTTTTTAAGAGCAATCTTTCAGGGGAACATCAGCCATATCTTTCTTTTTTAATTGTCAGTCTTATAGGATTTTTGATTAATTCTTTGGTGTTGTATTTTACAACAACCCATTTAAATTTGTCTTCCAATTCAGGGGATAGTTTAAATATCGGAAAAATTATTGCCACAGTAGCCTCCTTGATTTGGAATTTTATCGGTTACAAAATTTTTGTTTTTAAAAAATAGGAACTTTACGGAATACTGAGGGAGAAGTACGGATATACGGATTTGGCCCACGCCTAAAGCTTGGGCTTTTTGTTTATTTTTTATGTATCTGAACAAAGGGCGCCTTTGCTCACAGGATGAGTTTTTGCAATAGTTTGATGGCACATTTTTGTGCTATAATAGATAGGCTAAATTACATTTATGGCTGTTTTATATAGAAAATATCGCCCTCAAACCTTTGCGGAGGTTTTGAACCAAAAATACATTATTCAAACGCTTAAAAACCAGGTTGCCGCCGGGTCTGTTTCGCATGCCTATTTGTTTATGGGCAGCCGGGGAGTGGGAAAGACTTCGGTGGCCAGAATTTTTGCTAAAGCGGTAAACTGTCTAAATAGTGACAAGTTACAAGTGACAAGTGACAAGGGGGATGCTTGCGGAGTTTGTGAGAACTGCAAACAAATTGCGGCCGGAAGTTTTTTTGATTTGGTGGAGATTGACGCGGCTTCCAATACCGGAGTGGATAATATAAGAGAGTTGATTGAACACGTAAAATTTAGTCCTTCGCAGGGCAAGTATAAAGTTTTTATAATTGACGAAGTTCACATGCTCAGCAAAGGCGCTTTTAACGCTTTGCTTAAAACTTTGGAAGAGCCGCCAAAGCACGCTATTTTTATTTTAGCCACCACGGAAATAAACAAAATTCCGGCCACAATAATTTCCCGGACTCAGAGGTTTGATTTTAAAGCTCTTTCGGCGGAAGATTTGGAAAGCCATTTGGGAAAAATTTGTAATGAAGAGAATCTGCAATTTGCCAAAGAAATTTTGGCGCTTATTGCCCGGAACTCGGAAGGCAGCGTGCGCGATGCTTTGTCTTTGCTGGATAAGCTCACAACTTTGGGCAGCAGTCCGAGCATGGAAGATGCCCAGCAGCTTTTGGGTATTACGGACATTGCCGTTTGTGAAAATTTATTGGAAATTATTTCTTTGGGACTGGCGGAAAAATTGCCGGATTTCATTGGCGTTTTAATGGAAAAAGGATTGGATTTTGCCATTTTGAACAGGGACTTTTTGGAATACTTGCGAAAAGTTTTGGTTTTTAAATTAACCGAAGGCAAGCAGTTTTTTGCTTTGGCCGACAGCCATAAAGAAAAACTTCAGGAGCTTTCGGCAAGGTTTACGGTACAAGATTTGGTTTTTATTGTCAGACTATTTTTGCGCTCGTATAAAGAACAGGATTCTGCCCCGGCCGCGGAACTTCCCATGCTTCTCGGGTCAATTGAGGCCGCCTTAAAAAAGAGCGTTTCGGCGGTTTTATCCAAGTCTTTTCCCGCGGCAAAACAGATGCAAAATTCACAGCCGGCCGGGCAAAAAGCCGAAGAGATAAAATCGCCCGTAGCGGAATCGGTTACTTTAATTGCCGAAGCGGAACCCTCTTACGTTTCACCGGAAGCTGCAGTAAGCTTAATTGAAGTGGAAGAAATTTGGCCAAAGGTAATTGCCCATATAAAAGAAATCAACGGTCCGCTGGCCTCGCTTTTAAGAAAGTCCGCGTTAATTAGAGTGGCCAATAATAAGATAATTTTGGGAGTAAAATTTTTATTTGACAAGCAAAATCTGGAGAATTTTAAAAATGCCGGCGTTATTTCCGCCGGTGTTGAAAAAGTTTTTGGCAAAAAAATGCAAGTATGCGGCGAGGTAATTAAAGAAGAAGTTGTGGATGCGGCCAGTACCGCCGAAGTCCTAAGCGAGGCTTTAAAAGTTTTTGGCGGAGAGTTGGTGGAATAATTCAATTTATATTGTTAAAAGGCATTAAGCATTAAATATAAGTCAGCAATAAAAAATATGTTGGAAACAAAAGAGCAAAAACAAATTTTTGCCGGGTGCTTTGTGCTGGTGGTAATTTTGATTGTTGTTTTAATGTGGCAGAAGCCAAATTTTTTATACCACGACAACACCGACTACAATGCATTGCAAAAGCAATCCCAGCAAAAACAGCAGCAATATAACCAGTATTTGGCGACTTTGGGCACCAGCGCCGAGGCTCAAAATCAAATCGTCAATCAAATATTGCCCCAGGCGGAACTGCAGGCCGAGGTTGAAAAAACTTTAAATACAAGCCAAACAATTACCGTTCCGACTTTACAGGACAGTCAAATAAAAATTTCCAATTCAGTCGGCAAAGCCGCAATGCAAAAATATCTGTCCGACAGCGGATCGTTGTTTGATAATTTAAAAACAATTACCGACTCTGGGCTTAACGACATTTACAATTCCGCCGGCGACCAGAATAAAGTAAATTCTTTGATAGCCGATGTTGCTCTGGCCGACAGTCAGTATCAAAAAATTCCCGTGCCCAAAGAAGCCGCGGATTTTCATAAACAGATGATTGTCGCTTTGCAGACTTACGGGGATCTTTTAAGATCGTCCAAAACTTACATGGCCGACAACTCTGCCGACGTTTGGCCTCAAATGTATAAAGACAATGTAATTATCGGCAAGAGCCTTGCTTCCGCAGGGGTTGAATTTCAGCAGCTGAATTCCAAATATAATCTTTTGGGCGACGCGGAAATGCCGGCGCAAGGAAATTTTTTAGTGCCAAAAGTCTCGGCCCAGCTGGCGACAATTGATATTTGGGCAAAAGCCCAGCAAACCTTGGAAGAAGTGGCGGCAACCAGTATTGCCCGTTTTATGCTGGCATTTTTGGATAAGCTGGCCAATAAAATTGAACAGGTTTACAAAATATCCAACTTTCTTTACTACAGCGACGCGCTTGTCAGCGGCCAGTACGTTGACGATTATTTGAATAAGTATGTGGGTGATACTTTGGACAGAACCATGATAAAAAATTTCATTCCGGAAATTAGTTGCGGCAATACCAAAGATTACAGCAAAGCGTTTGAGGCCAAGGCCAATCAGTATTTGGGTTTTGATCCGGCAAGTCTTAGTCCGAGCGATCCTCAATATTATCAAAAAATGGCCAAGGTTGGGGATTATATGTCATCACCCCAAGGCTGGCAGAATTATTACCAAGGTGTTGCCTCACAGGCGCAAACAGCCGCGGAAAAGGCCGCCAATAACGAGCTTCTTAGTCCCGGGCAAAAGGCGGGAAGAGACGCTTTGGGTAACATTGTTACGCCGGTGGAAGTAAGCGTTGATTCGCTAAGAGCGATTTTCCAAAGGTATTTATCCGAGGGCAGCGATACCACAGGTTTTGTTGGCACCCAGCAAATTACCAGCCAAATTACCCAGGCTTTCCTAAACAGCTTTGTGCTTAAAGGGGTTGTTTTGTCGGATCAAAAAACTTGTATTTCCGTACCTCAGGCAGAATTAATAACCCAAATTCAGTAGAAAATAAAATTTTTAAAAAGGTCTTTGGCTAAAATATCAGCCAAAGACCTTTTAATTTTAATTTTTGCAATTTTTATGGTATAATAATACCAGTAAATTACTAAAATTTTTAAAGATTTTGCACAATGTCCAGATTTCTTGGTATTGATTACGGTGAAAAGAGAATTGGTTTGGCCATATCGGATGAATCACAGACTTTTGCCAGGGAATTGGGCATTTTTTCGCCCAAGGAATTTTGGGAGCAAGTAGATAAGTTAGTCAGTGATCAGGATGTTAGTCTGATAGTTCTTGGCTGGCCGCTGAATATGAGTGGGCAGGAATCGGAGAAGACCAGGGAAGTTAAAAGTTTTCGAAAAAAATTATTAGACAAGTTGTCCGCCGAAGGCGGATCCGCCTCTGGCGGAAAAGTTGAAAGTAAAACAGAATTACCTGTGGAAATAATTGATGAGAGGCTGTCGTCTCAAATGGCGGAAAATTTGCCAGGCGGGAGAAAAAACGTGGACAGTTTGGCCGCGCAAATACTTTTGCAAAATTATTTGGACAAGCAAAAATAGGTTTTAGATATTGGGTATTAGTTTTTAGACGACCTTTTGCCCGGCTAACTCCTAAAAACTAACACCTAAAACCTAAATGAGTGAATTTCGGCCATCCTTCGCCAAGGCTTCCGCCGCCGCTAAAGCTTCGGCGGACAAGTCGGAGGGCCTAGCGGAAGAAGTAAAAATTTTTAGATTTCAAAATTTTACAAATTAAGAAAAATAAAACAATGTCGGAATTCCGGCAAAATCCAATAACCAAGAACTGGGTGCTAATAGCACCGGCCAGGGGAAAGAGGCCCGACCAGTACAAAACATATTCGGTTATGAGCGGAGTTCCGGAAGTGGACGAAAAATGCGTTTTTTGTCCGGGTAATGAACACACAAACAGCGATATCTTAAGAATAAACGCAAACGGAAAAATTACTACCCAGTCAGATTTAGAATCAAAGAGAAAAGGCCAAGCCAATGATTGGGAGATAAGAATAATCCCGAACAAGTTTGGCGCGCTGGAGCATACCGCGGTTTATCGCCATAAAGAATTTTACATATCCCACAGCGGTGACGGCGACCACCAGGTAATTATTACGCGCAAACATAACGAACCCGTGGCGCTGCAGTCCATTGTTCTGGTGGAGTTGACTATTAGAACTTTTATTGAACGGATTAACACCCTGGCGCTTCATCCGGAGCTGGCTTATGTACAAATTTTCCACAATCACGGGCGCGATTCCGGCGCCAGTATTATCCATCCGCATTATCAGCTGATTGCCACGCCCATAGTGCCTCCGCATATTCACAGTGAAATAATGGGCTGTTATCATTATTACCAGGCGCATAAAGCCTGCATTTATTGTGATATTATTAAAGAAGAGCTGTTGGTTAAGGATCGAGTGGTTTATGAAAGCGAGCGGTTTATAGTTATTTCCGCTTATGCCAGCCGAAGCCCGTTTGAAACTTGGATTTTACCAAAAAAGCACGGTGCTAGGTTTGAAGACATGTCGGAAGAGGAAATAAAACATTTATCTTTTGTACTTAAAGTTACTTTGGGCCAGCTCTATACCAAGTTGTCCGACCCGCCGCTGAATTTTTATATCCACAACATGCCGCTAAGAAAACAGGACGGGGGCTTTAGCCACAGCGCCGAGGAGGAAGAAGCTTACCACTGGCATTTGACGATATTTCCGCGCATTACCATTTGGGCCGGATTCGAGTTTGCCACGGGCATTCCGGTAAATCCTATTCCTCCTGAGGTGAGTACGAAATTTTTAAAGGGGGAGGAATAACGTTCCCTCTTCTCCTTGAGGAGAAGAGGCCCGACAGGGCAGATGAGGTGATTTGGCAATTGAAACAGTTTTAATAAAACTATCCAGGCAATTAAGAAGAGCTTAAACCCCGTGGGAAAAGAAATTGCGGATGTATTTAAAGGGTAGGAAATTTTATGGATTTAAATTTAAACGACAAGTAGCCATTGGCCTTATATTTATGATTTTAGTTGTTTTGAAAAGAAATTGATAATTGAACTTGATGGCTCGCAGCATAAAATGCCGGATGAGATGGAAAAAGACAGGCGCAAAGAGGCTTATGCTAAAAATTTGGGATATAAAATAATTAGATTTAACAATAATGACCTCGAAAATAATATTGAAGGAGTTTTGGAAGCCATTTGTTTATTAATAAATAAAAATTTGACCTTATCTGTCACTCGGCTGCTACTTTAGACATCTTCTCCTTGCCAGGAGAAGATGGGAACAGGAACAAAAGATTTATGCCAAAGAAACTTATCATCGCCAACTGGAAGCTTAATCCAACTACCATCAAAGATGCAAAAAAATTGGCATCGCTGATTTCCGTTAAAGCTAAAAATAAAGTTGTTTTGTGCCCTCCGGCAGTTTATCTTTCGCAAATAAATTATCCGAACCTTGGTGCCCAGGATTGCTTTTGGCAGGACAAGGGCGCGTATACGGGGCAAGTCTCACCGCTTCAATTGAAAGATTTAAAGATTAAATATTGTATTATCGGGCACAGTGAACTGCGGGCAATAGGGGAAAACGACAGCATGATAAATTTTAAGCTGAGAACTTTGCTTCAGCATAAAATTATTCCCGTGCTTTGCGTTGGCTTCGGAACAACAGTGGAGCAGGAAGACATGGAAGTTGTTGACGTTTTGCGCGCCCAGCTGGAAGCTGGTTTAAAAGATGTTGATGCCTCTAAAATTGTTGTTGCGTATGAGCCGGTTTGGGCAATTGGGACGGGTAAAACCGCCACGCCCGAGCACGCGGAAAAAATCGGGATATTTATTAAAGCCAAATACGGAATAAAAACGGTTTTATACGGCGGCAGTGTGAATGCATCAAACGCCAGAGAATTTTTACAACAGCGAAATGTTGGAGGCCTGCTTGTGGGCGGCGCCAGTTTAATTGCCAAAGAATTTAATCAGATTATTAATATTTAGTAACAAGTAAAAAGTAACAAGTAAAAAGTTTCTAACTTGTCACTTTTCCGCCTCAGGCGGATCCGCCTTTGGCGGACAACTTGTAACTTGTCACTCTTATGATATTTCTAGCATCAGATCACGCGGGGTTTGAATTAAAACAACAGCTAATAAAACATTTGCAGGACTCGGGCGAGGCCGTGGAAGACTGCGGGCCGAATAAAAATGACCCGGAAGACGATTACCCGGATTTTGTGTATCCTTGCGCAGTAAAGGTTGGTCAGAATCCCGGCAGTATGGGAATAGTTATCGGCGGCAGCGGACAGGGAGAGGCCATAGTGGCTAACAAGGCAAAAGGCGTAAGAGCCGCGGTCTATTACGGCGGGCACGAAGATATTGTTACTCTTTCGCGCAGGCATAACAACACCAATGTGCTTTCGCTTGGCGCGAGATTTATCTCTCCAGAACAGGCAGAGCGTGCCGTGGATTTATGGATAGAAACCGGATTTGACGGAGGACGGCACAGCAGAAGAATTGACAAGATTGACATGATTGAACAACATTGACAAGAATTTACTGCAGTTAAATCGTGACAATCTTTTTCCGCCAAAGGCGGATCCGCCTTTGGCGGAAAATCAAGACATTTTAAATCATGTTCAATTAAATTATGTCCCAACTAGTCCCGTCCATACTTGAAACAGACAAAAATAAATTCTTGGATATTTACTTTCGGGAAACCAAGCTTCCCGGTGTGGAAAGAATTCAGGTGGATTTTGGCGATGGAATTTTTGTGCCCAATGTAATTTTACCCGCCAGCGAAATAGATGTGCTTAATCCCGCTTTTCATTGGGAAGCTCATTTAATGGTAAAAGAACCCCAGGATTTTTTGGACTATCAAATATGCGGATTTAACACGATAATTGTGCATTATGAGGCTTATGACAGCGTTGAAAATTTAAAACGTGCTCTTACTGCAATTAAATCCATGGGTATGGAGCCCGGGCTTTGCATAAAAAACGAAACCCAAATTTCCGTGCTGGCAGACCTAAAAGATTTGGTTAATCATTTTCAACTTATGGGTATAGTGCCGGGTTTTCAAGGTACGACTTTTTTGGAAAATACCTATGGGCGCGTTGCCGAATTAAGAAGCCTGGTTCCGACTGCTATAATAGAAGTGGATGGGGGAATAAGCCTCGCCAATATTAAAAAGGTTGCGACTGCCGGAGCGGATTTGATTATTTTAGGCTCCGCAATTACCAAGGTGCCCAACATGCAGGATGCTTGGGAAAAATTGAATGCGGAAATTAACGGGAATTTGTAGATATAAGGAATTGGTGCTCGAAGACAGGAAAAAATTTAATTACTGAAAGAAAAATATTTAATGAATCGTTATAGGACAGGAGAAGGTTTTACCTTAATTGAATTGTTGGTTGTTATTGCCATTATTGGCCTTTTGGCCAGTGTGGTACTGGTGGCATTAAGCGGAGCCCGAACCAGGGCACGGGACACAAAGCGTATTGCTGATTTAAAACAAATACAAACGGCTTTGGCTTTATATTATGACGCCAACGGCAACCAATATCCAAATTGCGGGGAATGGAGTTATAGTACAGATGTTAATTGGACAACAACCGGTTGTTTGCAGACAGCTTTGGCTTTGTATATGCCGAAGCTTCCGGTGGATCCAAAAAACAATGCCGCTGCCCCATGGACCACAGGAAATTATTCCTATGCTTACGGGTCTGTTACGGGATTACAAGGTTATGATTTAGTGGCGCAGGTTGAGGATACCGCAAATTTTGACAGGTGCCAGGTAAAAAATTGGGCTTTTCATGGGGATTCAAACGATGATTGGTGTCATACTGATGGGTATAGTATGTATATGATAGCGGATCATTAAAGCAGTTAAAATTTCATATTAAGGGGAAGTCCGTAAATATAAAAAATCAAAATGAAAAATCTGTCAGTGGAAGAAATTAAATACAAGGCCAACGATATTCGTCAGGATATTATAGAAATGTTGGTAACCGCCGGCAGCGGGCACAGCGCCGGGCCTTTGGACATGGCCGATGTGTTCGCTTCTTTGTATTTTAATGTTCTGGAACATAACCCAAAAGACGTTAACTGGGAAGGGCGCGACCGTTTGGTTTTGTCTTGCGGGCATATTTGCCCGGTGCTTTATGCCGCCATGGCAGAATCGGGATATTTTCCCAAAGAGGAGCTTTTAACTTTAAGAAAATTCGGCACCCGTTTGCACGGCCATCCCCATAATTTGGCTTTGCCCGGAATTGAAACTTCCAGCGGACCGCTGGCTCAGGGAACAAGCCAGGCGGTGGGTATGGCCATGGGGCTTAGGATGGATCATAAGCATAACCGCGTTTATTTAATTATGTCCGACGGCGAGCAGCAGGAAGGCCAAGTTTGGGAAGCGATAATGTTTGCCGGGAAAAATAAACTAAGCAATATTACGGCAATACTCGACAGAAACAATATTCAAATAGACGGTTATACGGAAGATGTTATGCCACTCGAAAATTTAAAAGCCAAATACGAAGCTTTTAATTGGCATGTTTTGGAAATTGACGGACATAATATTCAAGAAATTTTGAATGCCTGCAATGAAGCCAAAGCTATTTATGAAAAACCGACGCTGATTATTGCCCACACCATTGCCGGCAAGGGTGTGGATTTTATGGAGTACGATTACAAGTGGCACGGCAATCCTCCGAATAAAGAGCAGGCTAACTTGGCTCTAAGGGAGCTTCGGACGCTTAGGGGAAAAATAAAAAGCGAGCATGAATAAGGGGAATGACAAAAATGAGCAAAAATAAGTAAAATTGGCAAAAATTACCCGCCGTCGGTAAAAGCTTTGGCAGTCGCAGGCAAGTACAAGTCCACCCCTTAATATAAGATTCAATATTCGTATTACAACTAGTTTTAATATTAAGGCTAAGCTTATATCAATATTAAACTTATAAATAAAATTGAATGTTGATATACGGGGTTCAATACTTTGGAACTCCGCTTCGAAATGATAGTTGCTTTTGTAATAATACTTCGTCAGCTCTGCGAAGAGGGAATCTCTATTTTTAATAAATTTAAAA
>CAIWKW010000133.1 GCA_903913365.1 Candidatus Doudnabacteria bacterium
TACAAAAAAACTTCCTATGGAAAGCGCCAACCAAAAGAAAGGCTGAATAGTACCGGCAAAAGTTCCGTTAAAAAAATTGGCTGAAGTTATGGTTCCTCTGTAACCCACCATTAAATCCCCGGCCAAAGAACGAATAACCGTAACATTAGCGGGCAAAAACTGCGCTTGGACGGTATCAGCCAAAGCCAAAATCGCTTGGGAAATTACCAAGCTAAAATTTACCAATAAAGCGGCTAAAATGAGCTGTACCAACAAATGCCTGTACTGATAACTTTCCACCCGAATTAAGGTAGCCATGGCAATTATTATCAGCGCCGCAATAAAAAAAATGTTGCAAATATTTCTTACCACAATCCAGCCCGGATAAATTACGGCCACAAAAGCATCTTGATACGGATGAATGGAAAGCATGGCCTGAATCATTGGCGCAATCAACCAGAAAAATATAGCGTAAACCAATTCCTGTAGCAAACCTAAAATAGCGCTAATAATGGTATTAATTAAACCAATTATAGTTCCGCCAACAGTAGCACCTTGTCCCATTGTCGCGTTTGCGCTTGAAGTAATAGAACCATATCCCGGAATATTGGTAGGCCTTGCCGCCGCATTTGCCAAAGCTTGAGTATCAAAAGCCTGAACAATAATGTCCTTACCTCCGGGAAAAACTATAACAGCATCGGTACCAAGCTTGACTCCTTGAAAAACTGTGAGTGTATATTGTGTGTTGGTTGCTACTATACCAAGACTTTTGAAACTATCACTGGTAAGATTAAAATCGTCACCAAGAGTTATAACTGCTTTGGAAGTATCAGTAGTTGTTGCCGAAACATGCTGGTTACCAGAGCTGGTCGAAATTTTTGCAAAATAACAACTCATAAACTGCGCTGCCGAGCCGATTATTGCGTTTTGGCTGGCCGAATGGCAAGTAAAAGCACTGCTGTTTTTAGGAACCATTTCGCTAACAACATTGGAGACTGTTAAATTATTTGTTCCTTTTAAAAACACTTTATCAGTACCAACATCGAAATAATCCGAGGCAGCAGGTTTATCACAAGTCCCGGATGCTTCACATCTGTTCACGCCAACAAAGCTAATCTTTGGGTGAATCTTAATGGTCCCGTCGGTAAGGCCAATAGCAATATAGTTATCCGGCTGACTCATGTTTCCGTTTACATAAGTATCCAGCTGAAGCTTCAAACTGTTCAAATCTATTGTTGCGGAAGGATACGTCTGAGCCTTTACTTGAGTTAACTGGCCAAAACATGACAAAAACAGGAATGTAGCTATTATTCCATAAAAGATTTTTTTTCTGGGAACCCTAAAAAATATTGATTTTAGTTTCGAGAACAAAGTTTTGGAGATTAACGCTGATATTTTTTAATAAAGCGACTAAAGTCTGAATTCTACTGCTAAGGCTTTATAATTAATGAAAATTCCAACCATTTTCTGCCGAAAAACAAATCATTTTCTGTTAAAATTATACCACATAATTTAAAAATCACAAAATTTCTGCCATCCACAGTTGTTTTTTAAGAACAAGGGAACAACTCTTGCCCATACTGCCTTTTGAGGCAACTTTGTATAAGCCCCCGCAAACTGCCATGCGACCTGATAGCAAAAAATGCGGCCGCATTTTTTGCTATCAGGTTGGTGCTTTAGATTTTCATCCTCTGCGTTACAGGCTAAACTTTTTCTTTAAATCTTTATCATTATCCATTTCTTCAACTTTTAAAATTCTGATAAAATTTATTAATTTTGTTTCTTGCAAATATTGAATAGCTTCCCTGTTTAGTGCGTACGGGCTAACGTAAACACTGGCCTGCAATTTTCTAAAATTATTTTTCTTCAGTAGACTTCTTAACAAGTTTCTTTGCGGCTTTGCGTACTCCGGAATGTCAAAAATTATTATACGCCATTTGCCGTCCCATTTACCCGACTGTGGCAATTTTGCCTTAGCTATTAAAATTTCCAATTCCCCTTTTTTTGTAAGTTTAATAAATTTTTGATTATCTTTCTTTTCAACACTTATTAATCCTCGGCTTCTCAAATTATTTACTGTATTCCTGTATGAACTGTAATTATGATTGCCATACAGCATTCTTCTGCCCCGCTCATATGGCGGAACAAAAATTACCGACAAAACCCCGCCCGCGGCATAGGCGGCAAACAGCAAGGCATTTACCAAAGTTGATTCTTTTTTTGGCATATTATTTCAATTTATTTTTTTATTGCCCTGATAGTATAAAATGCGGCCGCATTTTATGTCAACATAATTTTTTCACCACAAAAAATCCGTCCCGATATTATCGGGACGGATTTTTTAATTTTGTTTTTGCTGTTTTTTAATTTCCTCTTGGCGAAATTATTACAGATGGGCCGCGAATATCCATTACGGGCTGGTTGGTGAACGCTCCGGCCACTGTGGGAACCTGCGCATTATAGCTTATTGGAGGCGATACGCTAATGTCCTGGCTGGCAGTGGTAATAGCTTTGCCGGTGGCATCGTAAACGGTTAATAAATAATTGGTTGTCATTGACGGGATTACCAAATAACTTCCCGAGAGCTGTTGCTTGCCCGAACTTCCGGTAATACCGGCTCCGGTAATCATCACATAGCTGGCATTTGAAATTTTTGAAGTCAAAACATTCCACTTCAAATAATAGCCGTTGGCTATGCTGCCGGCCGGAGTTGCGTCAAATTCGTCAATTCCCTTTTGCAAATTCGCCGCAGCATTACTGTTAATGGTTTGCGCAGTAGCCGCGGCTGTCGCGCTAATGGCCTGATTTAGGGCAATTTTTTCATTAACAGTGGAAGATTGTCCGGTTATGCCACCAAGCACCAAACTGGAACCGATTTGCGTGGCAATATTGCTAATAGAGGTTAAGAATCCGGGCAAATTATTATTGTTGTATTGCGACATGTTGTCGCTCATGGATTTAAATACCGCGTCAATTCCCTGGTTAACCAAAATTGCCGGCGAAGATACCGCTTCACACATAACCATGGCCGCTGTGCCTTCCGTGTTGGTACCGGAAGTTAAGTTCGCGGAAAGGCTGCTGCTGTCGGTTTTACTGTTAACACCGGCAACCGTGTAAGGCAATTTATTCCAGGCATCCAAAGCAATTTGATAATCGTCCTGGGCTCTCTTTAAATCATTCGGGTTAGCCTTAGAACCGGCATTAACTAAATTATCCCTAAGAGCCTTACGGTCAGCCAATCTGTCGCTGGCGGCCTTGGTCTGCAAATCTATGGCATTCTGCTGGGCCAAAGTTCCCATACAATTTACCGGAGCCTTATAACCGTTACCCTGGCTAATTTGCGTTTGAGCTGTGGAAAGCGATCTGGCCCTGGCTTGATCCACTCCGCTAACATAGGAAGTTTGTAAAAAATACGGGTTGGCCTGAGCCGAACCCACGGAAGCCATTTTTAAATAATAATTCGGGTCATTGGTGCTTAAAGTTGTCGGATTAAAGCTTAAAGCATTATCCGCGGCAACCAAAATGCCCGGCTGAATTTGGGTGCGCAAGGTCGGGTTAACCAAAATTGCTCTGGCCATCATTTGGCTTTGGTTGTCCGGAAAATTATCCCGAATATATTGATTGTCATATGCCAGCGTGGCCAAAGAATCGGTATAAGCTTTCACATTGGCAACTTTATAATTGTTCACCAATTTGGTAACCAATTGATCGGCCACGGATTTTGTGGTATTTATTAAAACCGTAATAAGCAAAGCTTTCCAAATATTTTGGCTGGCCACATTATAACGGTTGTGCGCGGTAACCAGTTTGGCCTGATAGGTTATGGCATCGGCTTTTAGCTGAGACATGAGCTGTTCTTTTATATTGCTGGTGTAAGTATCCGGTGCCACCACAGCATTTAAAGCCACAATTAAACCTCCCAAGCATGGAGGATTAAGATAAACATTATAGGCGGCAATTTCTTTTTGCAGTTGAAGCGCGTACTTGCTGTCTCCACCAAGAATTCCCGAAAAAGACATACCTAGCTGACTGGCGCTGTCAGTGATTTCAAATTGCCTCATGGTGGTACTGCAGCCGGTGTAGGTTTGTTTTATGGGAGTAAATACAACATCAAATGACGTATTACCAACCACAGAGCCGGAGTTAACTATAGGGACTCCAAATGCCGACCCTACAGCTGTACTAAGAGTAGCCAATGCCAAGCCCGGCAACAAAAAAATTTGGCCAACCACTAACCCGATAATAATAAATTGTTTGCTTTTATTGAACCGCATTGTTTGTATTCGCGCTGTTTAAGTTTGTTAATGCGGAAGGGCTTGCCTGAGTTGCCGCGGCGCTTGAGCCAAAATTATTAATTGTCTCCTGTGATATTGCCGAAGTGCCGTCGGAATTTAAAACCAAATCGGAAAACGGATCTATTGCTCCGTACTTTTGGGCCATGGCAATATTTTCCGTATCCAAGTCCTGTTGGCTTTTTAAAAATTGCTGCAGGGTATCACCCACCAACCCGGGATTATTATTGGAATTGGTAAAATTTTGCAGCAACTGAATTGCCGTATTGTACTGAATAATTTTCAGTTTGTGCAGTTTTACCAAACCCGCGGGTACAGGAAGCTTTTGCAGCGCGTCGCGCACCAAAGTCATTTGTTTGGCTTGAATGTTAATTTGATCTTGGTTGCCGGAATTTAAGGCCGCGGCAATTTCCGTACTCTGGATGGAATCATTTTCAATTTTTTGAGAATTGTTAAAATAATCCGTAACCGCTTTAACCGATTCCGGAACTTGATTTACATTAATCGAGTCGAGCGATAGCGTGACATCCTGAGTGCTTGCTCCGAGTACCTGCCCCAAGTTGACCGGAGAAACCGTACCGTCGTCGCTAATAACGCTGGGTCCTTCGTTGGTGCTGGCACCCAAAACTTCCGGCTTGGGTAAATCTCCGGCCGGAGTAACGTAAGCATAATAATGCGGTACGTTCGGGTCAACGCTTGCCGCTTCAGCGGACTGATTATTTTTAAAACTAAAAAGTTCCGGCTTTTCAAAATAGGAAACTCCCAGCAAGAGAACTACGGCAAAAAATATTATACCCAAATGCCCAAAATTTATTCCGGGCCCCGCTTGTGCCGATTGTGGATTTGTTTCAATCATATTTTTATATTTTAAAAAGCTCCTGTTCCGGCCAAATAAAATGGACCGGTAGGATCAAAAAATAACGGGTACACCGGCAAAGGAGCCGGACAAGGAACGGGAGTTACTCCCCCAATTATCGGCGTACCCGGTGTAATTAAATTATTATAATCGTAAGTTGGAAAAGGAAGTTCGGGCGGAATAAAAACACCAAAAATCGAAGGCAGACCGTTGGTTTCATCGGAATTAAAAACAATTGTATATGTTGGGCAAACTAAAGAACTGGTTACATTGGGATTAGGAACCGTTAGCCCCTCAAAACCGCCAAAGGGAACAAACGTTGTGGCTGCCGAAACTAACGGCACTTGGACATAAAATAACACCACCAAGCCGGTCGCAACAAAAAAACCAACCATGGAAACTCCAGTAAAATGATAGTACCGCATATTTGCCTTTCAAGCGCAAACAAGCCTGAGCCTTACGGCAAAAGCAAAAACTTTACGCAATTTCGATATGTAATTTTCTTTTTGTTTCAGGTATATTTTTACCTTTATATACTTATTATAGCACACTTTTATTTTTTTTGCAAGAGCGGTGACTTTGGGTTTACGAAGTACGAATTATTACGAACTTACGAACAGAGTTTTGCCGGAAAAATACTCAAAATTTTTGTAAGGCTTTAACCGATAATATTATTAAATCTGGCCTTGTGCTAAAATTAGAGTTATGAAACCAATGGCAAAGAAAATTATTTTTGTGATTAGCATACTGCTAATGTCTGCCGGCTGCAGCCAAAAAACTTTGGCGCCAATACAGTCCCCTGTACCGGTAAATAGCTACAACCAAAAGCTGCAAATTGGCCAAAAAACTTTGGCAATTGAAGCAGCAAGCACTCCGGAAAAAATGACACTCGGACTTTCAGGCAGAAACGCAATGGCGGCAGATCAAGGAATGCTGTTTGATTTTAAATCCTTGCCGGACTCTTCTCCGGAAAAAGACAATGGACAAGGCGTCACGCCGGCTTTCTGGATGAAGGATATGAAATTCAATTTGGATTTGGTTTGGATAAAAAGTGGACACGTTGTTGGAGTTACTCCTGATGTCCCAGCTCCAATTGAAAATTTAAAATTGAAAATTGAAAATTCTGACCTCCCTATATACTCTCCCCCGTCGCCGGTGGACTGGGTATTGGAAGTTAACGCGGGATGGAGCGCATTAAACAAAATAAAAACCGGAGACGAAGTCCGGATAATAAATTAATCTAATTATTCTAATTGACCTAAAGAATGTCTAATTCCCAATTTCCAAATTTAGACATTCTGACATTTGAATTTATTTAGAATAATTAGGTCAATTAGAATAATTAGAAATTTTCTCTGTTAGACCAATCCACTGTTCTATAGTCAACTCCTGAGGCCTTGCCTCGGGTTTTATTTTAAGTTCTGATAAAATTTTTACAACCTGTTCGGACGTTAAGTGCAAATTATTTTTCAAGGTATTGTGAATTTGTTTCCGCTTGCCGGAAAAACAGGCTTTAAGTATTTTAAAGAATCTTTTTTCGTCGGTGATTTTATATTTGGGTTTTTCAAATAAATCTATTTTTAAAATCGCGCTGTCAACTTTTGGCGCCGGATAAAAACTTCTGGCCGGAACAATCTGAATAATTTTTGGCTCGCCGAACAGCTGAACGGAAATTGCCAAAATGCTCAAGTGCCCGGGCTTGGCAATTATATTTTGCGCCACTTCTTTTTGCGTAAGCACGGTTATGGAACTCGGCTTGAATTTTGCGGCCATAAACATTTGCAAAATTTTTCCGGTAATGTAGTACGGGATGTTGGCAACAACCTTGTAGCCTGCGGAACTCCCCTCCTGTAAAGGAGGGGTGGCAGCGTTAGCTGACGGGGTGGTTGGAATTTTTTCATGCTTACTCCAACCACCTCCCCCCGCTGCGCGGGGTACTCCTCCTTGAAAAGGAGGAGATGACTGCAGCTGAGCCAGCGCTTCCTCAAAATTAAATTCAAGAGCGTCGGCAATTTCAAAACGGAAGTTGTCGCGATGGTCTTTTTTTATGGCGTGGAGAATGGGATGGAATTTTGGATCTTTTTCCACGCTTAAAACAAAACCCGCGCTCTCGCACAAATATTTGGTCAAATTTCCAATACCCGGACCGATTTCCAAAACCGTATCCCCTTTTGTTAAGCCGGCAGCTGCCACAATATCCTGAAGCACTATATCGTCAATCAAAAAATTCTGCCCATAGGTGAAGTTGGGCTTAAGGCCATTATTTCTTAAAAGTCTTTTTAAACTTTCGACGTCCATAAAAATAATAAATTTAAGAATTAACCTAATTATACTAATTATTCTAATTGACCTAAAGAATGTCTAATTTCTAATGCCCAAATTTAGACATTTTAAAATTAGGATTTATTTAGAATAATAATAATTAGGTTAATTAGTATAATTAGAATAATTTTGACTTAAACTCCCCACTCCGCCTCGTACTTTAGTTCGGCTTCTTCTCCGCTAAAATGATCCTTGGCCATTCCTTTAAGGAGCATTTTCTCTTTGGGCAAAACTCTTAAAATTCTGGATGGTTGATTAATTTGGACATTGCCGAACACTCTGCGTGATTGGGTATAAATTAAAAACAGCCGTTTGCGCGCCCTGGTTAGGCCCACGTAAGCCAAGCGAATTTCTTCCGAGAGTTCGTCGGGATTTATCAGACTCCGGGAATGAGGCAAAATACCTTCTTCCAGCCCCACAAAAAACACGTTATCGAACTCCAGCCCCTTGGCGCTGTGCAGGGTCATCATGGTAACCACATCTTTAGTTTCGTCTTTTTGGTCAATTTCCGCAAGCAGGGCAACTTCCTCCAAAAATTCCTGCAAGGCCTGCCTCCATGGCAGTTTGCCGAATTTTATGGCCACGCTAAAAAGCTCTTCCACGTTTTCAAAACGCGATTCCCCTCTTTCGCTGCCGTCGCGCAAATACTTTTCGTAGCCGGTTCTTCTAACCACCAATTTCATCAGCTCGGGCAAGCCAAACTCCGGATTAAACCCGGAAATTTCCTCCAGAACCTTAAAAAAGTCCTGGGCGCTCTGCCAGGCGCGCGGCTGCATTTTAATTTCCGCAAAGCCCACGCGGAAATCTTGGATTGAAAAATCTGAATTTGTAGGGGCAGCGCTTGCGCGCCCGCTATCATTAGTCGGGCGGCCAAGGCCAGCCCCTACACTTTGTGAGCTTAAGTTTAAGATAAAATCTCTAATAAGACCATAAGATTTATCGCCAATCCCCCTGGGAGGCTCGTTAATTACTCTTTTTAAAGACACTAAATCGCGAAAATTCAAACAAAGACGCAAATAGGCCAGCATGTCTTTAATTTCCTTGCGCTCATAAAACTTTAATCCGCCCACAATTTGATAAGGTATGGACGATTCAATAAACACTTCTTCCAGGGCTCTGGATTGGGCATGCGTCCGGTAAAGCACGCAAAATTCTTTTAAGGCGTCATGCTTTTTCGGCATTTGAGGAAGCAAACCCCTGCCGAGCCCCTGTATAGCCGGAGAATACTGCGCCTGTATTTTTTTTGCCATTATAAAACGGTCCAATATGGAAAACACCGGCTTTGCCTTCGCGTTATTGTTATTGTTGTCGTTATTGTTATCTTCCGCCTCGTACTCCAGTTCCTTTTCCTGGTGTGTGGCCAGCTTAATTACATTTCTGGCCACAAATTCCGCTTCCGCGCGCTCATCCTGTTCGCAGGTTAAAATTATTTTTTCGCCTTCGGGGTTTTCCGTCCACAAAGTCTTTGGTTTTTGTTCGGAATTCATTTCAATAACTTTTTGCGCTGCCTCCAAAATATTCTTGGTGGAGCGGTAATTCTGCTCCAGCTTAATAAGCAGGCTCTCCGAATAATCTTTTTCAAAATTAAGGATGTTGGTAATATCGCTGCCCCGAAACTTGTAGATGCTTTGGGCGTCGTCCCCCACCACAAAAATATTATGATGCGTGCCTAGCAGCGACAGCAAGGTATATTGGGCCAAATTGGTATCCTGATACTCGTCCACCAAAATATACAAAAACTTTTTTTGATATTTTTGCAGAACTTTGGGAAAATTCTGAAAAATCTTTACGGTCAGCATCAGCAAATCGTCAAAATCCAGGCCATTCTGCTTATACAAAGAATCCTGATAGCGGGTATAAACTTCAAGCAAACGTTCGCGCATTGGGGAATCAAGGCCCAAATTCAGCTCCGAAGGCATTTGAAGCAAATTCTTGGCTCTGGAAATTAGCGCGCCAAACATGGGGGCCGGCATTTTTTTACTGTCTATACGCAAATCTTCCAGAATTTCCCGCAAAGTTTTTTGCTGGTCGTCGGAATCAAAAATTACAAAATTCGGATTGTAGCCCAAAGCCGTTATTTCATGCCTGAGGATCTTGGCGCAAACCGCGTGGAAAGTTCCCATTGTCAGCTCCGCTGACGAGTTTAAAGTGGAAAGTTTAAAGTTAGAAAGTGCTGCAGCAGACTTTTCACTTTTTACTTTTAACTTTTGACTGGCAAGAAGCTGATCTACCCTTTGTCGCATTTCCTTGGCCGCCCTGTTGGTAAATGTCAGCGCCAGAATATTCTCGGGCTTAAACATTTTTTTCTCTATAATATAGGCAATGCGGTGGGTTAAAGTCTTGGTTTTTCCGCTGCCCGGTCCGGCCAACACTAAAACCGGCCCCAACGGGGCCTCAACTGCCTGCTTCTGTTCTTTATTTAAAGACGACAAATCCATTTAAAATTTTTATAA
>CAIWKW010000134.1 GCA_903913365.1 Candidatus Doudnabacteria bacterium
AATACAAGCGGTACGCCAAGCCGAATTACCCGGGCCACGACCAATAGCCAAAACAGAGCAAGCAGGAGCTTACTTAATTTTAATGGAAAAGATACCGGGTATAAGCTGGCGCAAAAAAGATTTACAGGAATTAACAAAGTTGGGCTACTCGAACAAAGATATTGCTCAATTGCAAAAACAAGCGGAGCAAAGCATGGAAGAGCTAAAAACAAAATTTGACCAAGCAGGTTTTTATCGAAGCTGGAAACTTAAAGATATGGTTTTTGAGACGGATAACAAAAGTAAAAAAATTACAAAAATGACTCCCGTGGACTGGGAAAGGACAAAAATTAAAAGAGCCCTACTCTAAAAGCTAATTAAAAATCTTGAAGCCATAGTATTTTTGATATCTACACCCAAACACTCCTAAATAGACCCGGCAATAAATCGCTCTTTAATAACATTAAGGGCGGTTTTGATTCTTGGACCGTTTTTCTATATAATACCCAATATATGTTACAAACTTTTAAACACGCCGACGAGCAGACACTTGCGGAAATTAACGAAGAAAAAAAAGTCCGTAAAACCAACGAACTTTTTTTGTTATTTTCCATGGGCAGCCAATTTGACCATTTAATTAAGCAAAAATTGGACGCCTTCGGAGTTTTTTGTCTGGTGGCTGATCCCGCGACTGCCACCGCCCAAGACGTTAAACAGCTTGCCCCAATTGGCATAATCCTTTCCGGCGGACCCGCTTCGGCTCATGCCGAACCGCCGCCATTTGACCGCAGCATTTTTGATTTAGACATTCCCACTTTGGGAGTTTGCCTGGGCTACCAAACCTGGGCTTATCACGTTGGCATACCGGTTACGGCTTCGGAGCAGCGGGAGTTTGGTACTCATATTTTTAGAAGAACAGAACAGTTCGCCTTATTTGAAGGGTTACCGCAGGAATTCAAGGTACTTGAAAGCCATGGCGATAAAATCCACATGGATCCAAAATTAAAAATTTTTGGCACCACAGATCATGCTCCGGCCGCGGCCGGACAGTACAAGCACCTGTGGGGTGTGCAGTTCCATCCGGAAGTTACCGAAACCGAGTTTGGAGATAAAATTTACGAAAACTTTTGTTTTAAAATTTGCGGCGCCAAGGACAGATTTCCGGCCTCGGAAACTGCCAAAAGAAAAATTGAGGAATTAAAAACTCAAATCGGACAAAAAAAAGTTATTTTGGCAATTTCCGGAGGCACGGACTCGGCTGTGGTGGCTTATTTGCTGAAAAAAGCGCTTTGTCCCCCTTCTCCCCTTTTAGGGGAGATGCCGAGTGTCTCCCTACGGGAGATCTTTATGACAGCCGACTTGTCCGCCGAAGCTTTAGCGAAGGCGGAGGCAGAGAGGTTGCAAAAGACAGACACCTCATCTGTCACTAAAGTGACATCTTCTCCTCAAGGAGAAGAGGGAGCCAAAACGTCCCAAATTTTAGGAATTTATATTAAAGGCATAGACAGGCCGGACGACGAAGCCAATGTAATAAAATATTTTGGCAACCAGACTTGGATTAAAATAAAAATTGTGGACGCCACGGATAAATTTTTGGAAGCCCTGAGAGGAAAAGTTTCCATGCATGACAAACGCCTTTCTATGCGCGGCGTTTACAAAGACATTTTGGAAAAAGAAGCCAAGGAGTTTAGCGCGGACTTTATTGCCCAAGGCACGCTCTATACGGATATTTCCGAATCCGGATCCGGTTACGACAGCGGGGCACGCAAAGCCCAAATTAAAATTCACCACAATGTGGATTTAAAATTCAGCTTACCGGAAATTCAGCCGCTGATAGACTGCGTTAAAGATACAGGCAGAAATCTTGGCCGCAGCATTGGCGTGCCGGAAGATTTGCTTGTGCGTCATCCTTTTCCCGGTCCAGGACTGGTGGTAAGGATAGAAGGCGAAGTCACAGCGGAAAAACTCTTAACCGCACGCAAAGCCGATGGAATTTATATTGAGGAATTGCGCAAGTGGAATTTATATAATGATGTGTGGCAGGCCGGCGCAGTGGTCACCAGCTCTGTCACCACGTGCACCAAAGGTGATGATGCAGCCGAAGGCCACATAATTGCCCTTTGGGCAGTGTGGAGCGTAAACGGCTTTACCGCCAGAGCCGCTGAACTCCCTTACGACTTTTTAAAACACGTCTCTCAGCGCCTTACCAATGAAATCCGCGAAGTCGGCGGCGTGGTTTATAGGATAAGCGACAAGCCACCCGTGACTATCGAATGGGGATAAAACTAGCTGGTAGGAGGGAGTTAGTAGGTGGTAGAAAAAACCCTTCGCCGATGATGGCAAAGGGTTTTTGTTTGGCTACATACTACAAACTACCACCTACAAACTATTCCAAATGATAATTCGGGGCTTCTTTGGTAATTTGCACATCGTGCACGTGGCTTTCTTTTAAACCAGCCGAAGTAATGGAAACAAAGCGCGCTTTTTCCTGAAGTTCTTTAATGCTGTTTGCGCCGCAGTAACCAAGACCCGCTTTTATTCCGCCAACCAACTGATTAACCAAAAGCTCCAAAGGCCCTTTAAACGGCACGCGGCCTTCTATACCTTCGGGCACCAATTTACTGGCCTGCATTTCGCTTTCCTGGCCATAGCGGTCTTTACTGCCCTTCTGCATGGCTCCCAAACTGCCCATGCCCCGGTAAGTTTTATACGTCCTGCCCTGGTACAAAATGGTTTCGCCAGGCGCTTCTTCCGTACCCGCAAACAGTCCGCCAATCATTACGCAGTTTGCTCCGGCCGCCAAAATTTTTACAATGTCTCCTGAATATTTTACTCCGCCGTCGGCAATTAGAGGAATTTTAAATTTATTGCTAACTTCCGCGCACTCCATTACCGCGCTAACCTGAGGCATACCAAAACCTGTGACAATCCTAGTAGTGCAAATGCTTCCCGGACCAATACCGACTTTAACAGCGTCCACGCCGGCTTTAATTAAAGCTTCTGTTCCCAGAGCCGTGGCCACATTGCCGGCAATAAGCTCAATGCCCGGCAAAGCGCTTTTTACTTTTTCCACTGCTGCCAAAACTCTCTTGCTGTGTCCGTGAGCGGTATCAATAACCAAAACATCAACCCCGGCCTTGTCTAGCTCCTTGGCTCGTTCAAAAAAATCTCCCGTGGCGCCAATGGCCGCTCCGGCAAGCAGTCTGCCGTTTTCCGCTTTGGAGGCAAGCGGATAGCTAATGTTTTTTTGAATGTCTTTTACCGTAATCATTCCCACAAGTTTGCCCTGCTTATCCACCAAGGGAAGTTTTTCCACGCGGTGCTTTTGTAAAATTGCTTTAGCCTTTTCCAAAGTTGTGCCAAACGGAGCCGTAATTAAATTCTTTTTGGTCATAAAGGCGCTAACCTTCAAATTCCTGCGGGTTTCAAAACGCAAATCCCTATGGGTTAAAATTCCAATGAGTTTGCCGGACTTGGCCACCACCGGAAAACCGGCAATGCCGTGGCTTTTCATCAAATCAAAAACCTTGCCCAAAGTATCATCGGCAAAAACCGTAATCGGATGGTTAACAATACCGCTGTCAAACCTTTTGACTCTGGATACCTCCGCTGCCTGCTCTTGTACCGTTAAATTTTTATGGATAATACCCAAGCCCCCAAACTGCGCCAAGGCAATGGCCAATCGGCTTTCGGTTACCGTGTCCATGGCGCTGGAAATAAGCGGAATTTTTAGCTTAATTTTTTTTGTCAGCACTGTATCGGTCTTAACTTCCGTTGGCAAGATTTCGCTGTATTGTGGAACCAGCAGGACATCGTCAAAAGTTAAAGCAGGTTCAATTTTTTTAATCATGGAAAATATTTTAGATTATTCAGAGTAGATATACTATACTATCATTTTGGCTTTTTTTCAAGGGTAAAAAAATCCCGAACTTCTGTAATAAAGTCGGGTTGATTTATTGTAAATAATTACGCGTCGATTGTTTCAAAGAGCACCTTTGCGCTGAAACTTTTAAAACCTCTACAGGCGTTGGCAATAATCAA
>CAIWKW010000135.1 GCA_903913365.1 Candidatus Doudnabacteria bacterium
CTTTTCTAGTCGGCTTCGTCCAACCCGGCGCTCAATGGGTCGCGGGGTTGCGCTTTGGCCTGTTTCCAACCAGTTCCGCCCGCCCGTACCCCTTACTCGGGCGTTAGGACAAAACGATGTAAGTCCACACCCTTGCTAGTGCATGACGCGGTGCTTAACTCCCGCCATATTAGAGACTGGGGTTTCGTTCATGATTTAGCAATTCGGCAGCATCCATGAAAAGAACAGCAATATGTTTACTAACAATTTTATCCCTAAACAACGCCTTATCCGCCGATTTGTGCAAGGGTGTAACCCATAGAGATGTGGCGGCAATAGAAAGCCCAGACTCTACCTACACTGAAATCATGCGAATGACAGGAAATACCATTCTCAATATATTGAGAGAAAAAGACCAATGGTACTATGTAAAAAATAACAGTGGGATTACTGGTTGGGTGAATAAACGTTGGATTTGCAAGGGCCAGCAATGAACAGAGCCATAAGAATTATATATAAAATAACGATATTATTTTTTATCATGGTTATTAGCAATTGGGCAATAGCGAATCAAGAACCCAAAGAAAATATAGTAAAATCCGATTTTAAAATTATTTTTCCCATCAAGGGCGTAAGGAAGGATTTTACTGGATACACTAAAAATACAGCACCAAACGCTCCCGGTGTTTATATTATTGCCAAAGAATCCGATTGGTATTATGAATGGCCTACACCAACACCGAGTTTCTCTTACAATAAATATAAAGGTGAAGCCAAAGTAAATCAAAATCAGGAGCCTGGCTACTATGCGTGTCGATCCACTTTACTCTTACCGACTGGATGTGGTAGGCCACACCAAGGGGTTGATATATACGCCCATTACGGTACTCCAATTATTGCACCAGAAAGTGGTAACATTGTGTCGTATAGTGGCAAAGACGTTTTTGCCCCAGCAGGCACGGAGAGCAAGAACGGCGGAAGCGGTAGACTTATCACGCTAATTGGGGACAGTGGTTATACATATATTTTTATGCACACAATGGGTTTTTCAGAAGCCATTGCAAAGCTTGCCAGGGCAAGCAAGGATTTTGGCAATATAGAAAAAAAAGAAACTTTGGTTCCCGTTAACGCTGGAGATATTATAGGCTACGTTGGACGGACAGGCGGAATTATTAATCCGCACCTCCATTTTCAAATACTAATAAATGGTACAGCCGTCGATCCAAATTTACTGCTATGAACAGACCACAGTAGCAGGACGGGATGAAAAAAGAGCTAAAACCATGTATTTCTGGCAACTTCCCCATGGTCGCAAGTGTGCAATAGTGATAATCCGCGCATTGCGCCGAATGGTAAAAATGAATTTTCTGACCTTGTGAACTAAAAAATGTCGCTTAGTGATGACCGTGAAACATCGGCATTATATTTTTTTTAAATTACTAACAGTCAGGCGCTTGATGACGGGATGGAGTTTCTACGGCGGGTCAAACAAGCTTTTCAAATTGCTTGGAGGATCGAATTTCTTTTTTGAACGTCGATGGGAACCATTAGCCTTCCTCTGGCGAGGGCTGCAATCATCTCCATTAGCTTGCTGTTCACGCCTTAGTTTTTTTAATGCCTCACCTGCCTTGTCTAAGTGCTGGCGTTGTTTGTCCAAATCCATCCCTTTTAGTTTAGCCTTCATTTGGCGAACAAAGCTGTCCAACAGCTTTTGAATCTCAACTTCATCAGTAATGCTCATGGCTTTGGCTGCGCGAGGGTCTGACAATTCCACACCATCGGCATAAGCGGTTTTGACAATCTCTTTTAGCACCTTTGCAGATGGATGTAGTTTGCCTTTCTTGCAAGATTTTACATCAAGCGTGTAAATCAATTGCCTTAATTCATTTTAGAAAACTGTAAAAAACAATCTAGCAACCTCAATTTTGCGAAATTGTTTACAGGCGACTCGAAATGAAAAAACCAAAACCAACTAAAGAACAGCAATCCATCATCAACCACTCTAATGGACATGCCTATGTGCAAGCCGGGCCGGGATGTGCCAAAACCACGACCTTGGTTTTATGCGTCCAAAAACTGTTAAAGAAGGGCGTAAAACCCAGCAAAATAGTGATGCTCACGCACAGCAAAAAACTGAGTGCTGAGACGAAAAATAAATGCAGTAGATTTAGGATTAGCGATGATATTCATATCTCAACGATCCATTCATTCGCCTTCAAACTAATTAAGGGGAATTTTACATCTGTTGGTTACAAAAATAGCCCAGATGAAGAAAGCCAAAGCCAGAAGGAGGATTTCATAAAAGAATACGCGAAAAAGCATGAAATAAAATCCAAAGAATTAAAGCGAGCATTTCATATCTACGATACAAGCCAAGCCGAAAAAATAGAAAAATTCTTAGGCAAGAAAAAGGCAAAGCTGGCTATGAAGACTTACCAAAAATATAGCCGGATAAAGAAAAAGAAGAAGTTGCTTAGTTTTAGTGACATGATTAAGTTGGCAACCCTGTTAGTCATGAAGCATCCAAGCCTAATAAAAAGAAAATACAAACATTTATTAGTTGACGAAATACAAGACCTAGACA
>CAIWKW010000136.1 GCA_903913365.1 Candidatus Doudnabacteria bacterium
CACCACATCTCCTCCGAATAGCGATGTCCTCGAGATGACGGCGGTCAACGAAGTCCAGAACAACCCGGTCAACTACGTGCTCACGTTCGGCGAAAACAGGCAGATCAACGCGACGAACACTGCGGCGACAACGGCGGCCAACATGGCGCTCCCGGAGAAGCTTATTGGTGCCCCACGGAAAGAACCGACTCAAATCGCGGCGGCCAATAACACTGCGCCGGTGACCTCCTCGATTGGTGCCCCACGGAAATATCCTAACTAGGCGTTCTTGGGCGCTGCCAGGACACAAAAGCTTAACCTGAAGTAGCGCTCACTTACCCCCAGGGCAGTCCCTTTAGCTGCGGCCTTCGGCCAAAGCCTCGACACAAGGACTGCCCGGGGGTCCTTTTTTTATTTGCGATACAAGGTGTCATTGCTACCTATTCGGTTTTACTCAAGGTCGCCCTGTCCTCGACTCTGAGGGACGAGCCCTCAGGCTCGGACTCGAATGAGAGCGTGGCCGAATGGGCGAGGAGTCCCGATTTATCGGGACGACGAAGCAATCTTATTTAATTTTTAATCTACAGAATTTTATATAAAAATTCCTTTTAAAAAAGCGAAAAAAATATTGTGGAAAATTTTCTTGACAAGTAATACTGTCGGGTGTAGTCTCTTACTTATGCAGACCGCAGTTTTACAAACCAATGCGCCTGCAAGGCGCGAGAAGTGGGTTACCTTTAGAGGCAACCTGCCCATTGCGTAGACCGTCCGAGGTTTCTGAAAAATTCTTTTAAGTGCATCTAGGTTTTGCATCTTTATGATGCTGCCAGCCCTTATTTGGGCATGTGTAAGTCACTTACTGAATTTCTAAGAAACCCACCGAGATAGTCGTTTAGGAGGAGTTATCATCCAGGGATATAATCTTATTTGAAATATTTTTGCTCAAAGCGCAAACTCCGCTTTTATGATGTGGCAACGCCACTCATGCGCCCACAAAGCGAAAAGTCGCTTGAACAAAGCACGTTAGCAGGCTCTCCCAGAGCCAAAGAACCATCCATTCCCCGGGGAGCAGTATCACAATTAGAGCCCACCACTTGCTCCCCGGGCTCTCTATAATTATTTAAAAATACCCTCCTTCAAGAACTTTAAGGAAAGGGTATTATTTTTTTATTTTAATAGATATTGCTGTTTTGACGCTTGGTCAATAACCGTTTTAGGGGTATAATATATATTAACTATGCAAAATATTTCAATTCTCAGCTGGAATGTTCAAGGGCTTAATTTAAACGTGCAGGGAAAAAGAATTAGGGGAACCAACACCTCTTTTAAGAAAATTTTGGCTTCTTTGGAAAACAGCAATAGCGACATAATTTGCCTGCAGGAAATGTGCGATGCCGACGAAAAGATTTTAAAAAATGAGAATTTTAAAGGGTATAGTCTTTTTGTTCCGGACTTAAACCACCACAAGCACGACAGCAAAAATGGCTTTAACCACAACATACTGCTCAGCAAATACCCGCTTCAGAATATTGAGGAATTTTTTTTCCCGGATACGGTTAACAAAACCGCACCGTTAGAAAATGCCATTAAAGCAGATATAAACATTGATGGTAAAATTTTAAGGATTTATAACTGCCATTTTTTGGTAAGAAAGGCGGGGATGGCCACTCGCTTAAGCCAGCTGGAAGCCGTTCTTAATGATTGCCGGGAATTTAACGGTCCGGTAATAATATGCGGCGACATGAATTTGGTTATGCCTAAAGTCGGCCTGGCCAGAAAAATTATTCGCTGGTGGCAAAAGGAGCCGGATCATGAAATGTACGTGGACGGAAAGTTTGTGCGGGGAGAAGAAAAAGAAATTTTTTACCAAAGAGCTCAAAAATACGGTTTTACGGAAGCCTTCGATTTAAATACCCCAACCTGGTCGCCCTTTTATACAAAAAAATTGGAACTGTTTAAGCTTAAACTAGATTGGTTTTTAACCAAAAACGTTGTGGTTGAAAAATCACAGCTGGGCAAGTACATATCCGACCACAAGCCCATGGAAGTTACTGTGAAATTATAGAAATTAAAAAATAAATAAAGGTTCCTCGGAGCCCGCCTTGACTCGCGTCAGGCGAGGCAGGCAGAAATCCGAGGTATTCAAAAAGATAAATCTATGATTACGCAGCAAAGCTGCGGGGTATTGGAACCCCGTATAACAACATTTGATTTTATTTATCAATTTAACTTTAATATTACTGTGAAAGCTCGTTGTAATATTGATACCTAATGTTGTATTACAAGGTGAACCTGTATTAGCTCCCCCCCCCTCGAGATGCACTCGGGGCCTTGAGCGAAGTCGAACAGGTTGGCTCGCCACGTAAAGGATAAATCTACGTGGCTCGCCCAGGCCATAAAATGGCCGGTCTCGCTTACGTCGCTAATAAAAATCGCCGCCAACCTCGCCCTAAAAAGGCGTGACTGGCGGCGATAATTGCCCTTACTCCACAGAAGCTAGTGAACGTAGAACTCCTTAAAGCCTGTTTGAGAAAACCGGATTGTATTTCGGTCTTCTTCCTCATACTTGAGAAGCTCAAGACAACCCAAATGATGCCCAGGCTCGAGAGGTTCTGTTAAAACCTGCAGCTGTTCTTTTTCCTCCTCTTCTGTTGGCAGCCTCACGAGAACTGCGTGAGAAAACAAGATGCTTTTGTCCGGCGTGGCAAATCTTTGCAGCATAGAGCTTTTGCTGAGCATTAAGGGAGCCGCACCGAATTCCAGCAGTTGGGCGTCCAGGATGTATTCACCCATATAGTACAGCCTTTCCCCATCCAGAATCATTATCTGCGACGGGTTGCAGTCAAAGCCCAGAGTCAACTGCTTTTTACAAAGCTTGGCAAGAGCCGCGGCCTGTCTGGCATACGGCAAATCCGCTTTTTTCAAATCTTCTGTGTCCATTATCGATCCTCCTAAAACTTGGCTTGCGAGCGTACAGTATTATTTACATAATTGCAGTTAAAAATCAAGGAACCGGCAGGCCAACTTTTACAAACAAATCAAAACGCCGCCAAAAGCATCTAAAAGTTAGATGTATTGGCGGTGTTCATTATGTTAAGGCATCACAGATGCCGTGGCACTAAAAATACTAAATCACTTCCCTGCTAATTGATTCAGCAATTTTGTTGTCCGCTTTAAGTTTGTAATAAACTTTTTGCCCTTTTTTCTCTTTTTCCAGCATACTATGCTGTTCCAAAATTTTAAGATGCTGAGAGGCCAAGGGAACGGAAATTTTTAGAACTTTGGCAATATCGCTAACGGAAATTTTTGACTCTTTGCCCAGCATTTCAAAAATTCTGTAGCGGTTGGTGTCGCCGAGCACTTTAAAAATAAGCCGTTGGTTGGTTCCGTTAAAAGCCTTGCGAATTTTAAAAATTTGTTTGTCTGTAAGCATGTTTTCCTTCCGTCCGACATTATTTTTACAACCTAAACTATAGGTTAAGCGTACTCTCTATTATACTTGCTGTATATAGCACGGCGCTCACTTTTGACAAAAACAACTAACCGGGATTGGGCTTTGAGCCTATAAAGCAATTCATCGGCCTGAGCCCCGGGCACAAACGCAAAACCGATAAAACAATTTTTAGCGAGCACCGATCGCTAAAAACCACCCTGTCGGCTTTTTCTATAGAAAAGTCGGCCTTGAAGAGTATCCACTTTACCAATTTTATTTAAGGAATGTTTATGTTATCCTA
>CAIWKW010000137.1 GCA_903913365.1 Candidatus Doudnabacteria bacterium
AAATTTTTGCCTCTTATTTGGACAGAAATAATCAGACCTTACGCGGTCTAATAGAAAAACAAGTAAAACAACAGCATCTGTTAAATATTCCATATCAAGCACTGGTGCCGGCTGAGAATTACCAAACCACTCCCGAAAAACAAATAGAGTACAAAAAAAGAGGACTGGAAATAAAAAAAATTGAAAATTTTAAAATTCCGAGTCAAATTGTAATTTTTGGCAATTCTGTAGCCATATCCTCTCTCTCCTCGCCGATGATGACTACCTATATCGAAAACCAGGCCATAGCCCAAACTCTAAACATACTATTTGTCCAACTCTGGCAGCAAGCTATAAACGTATAATGATAATGCTATAATACCCCCATGAAACCTGTTATTGTAGTCCAAAATTTAACAAAAATTTATCCTCTACCAAAAGCCGTAAACGGACAAAAGACTTTTGAGGCGGTAAAGGCTATTTCTTTTGAGGTGCAAAAGGGTGAGATTTTTGGAATTTTGGGGCCAAATGGGGCTGGGAAGACAACCACGCTGGAAATTATAGAATGCTTAATACAGCAAACGTCCGGCTCTGTGGATGTTTTGGGTTTTAACAATTTAGAGTCCGGCGATGATATTAAAAAGCGGATTGGCATACAGCTGCAGTCTAGCCAGTACTTGCACCATTTAACTTTAGGAGAGCTTTTGGATTTGTTTGGCTCGCTTTATCAAAGGAGAGAAGCGGAGCCTCTCCCCCTGACAAGGGGGAGCACCTCGCGAAGCGAGGGGAGGGGGTTGGAGAAAAATCAATTGACTCCAACCACCCCGTCTGCTACGCAGCCACCCCTCCTTGATCCGACTTCGCATAAAGCTTCGTCGGACCTTCGGAAGGAGGGGAATGCTCCGCAGTATTCCTTTGATTCCTGGATCGACACAAAAAAGAGCCTGCTTGAACTCGTTGGTCTGCTAGAAAAAGAACATTCCGAAGTTAAAGACCTTTCCGGCGGGCAAAGGCAGCGGTTTACTATTGCCACGGCCTTGGTTCACACGCCGGAAATTTTATTCTTGGACGAGCCGACTACCGGACTAGACCCAAAGGCCAGGCACGATTTATGGCAGCTGATTAAAACTTTAAACAACCAGGGCATTACCATTGTCATGACCACTCACTTTATGGACGAAGCGGAATTTTTATGCCACCGCGTTGCCATTATGGACAGCGGGAAAATTTTGGAGATTGACGAGCCAAAAAAACTTATAGACCGCCTGTCCGATACCATACAAATATCATTTTTTACGGAAAAACAAATTGACCAATCTATCTTCTCGGTGATGCCGGAAATAAAAAAAGCCCATGCCGATTTTCCCAAAGTTGTTTTGGAAATAAATTCATTGGACAAAATTTCCGCTATTGTCACGCTCCTTAAAACTCACAACATTGTCTTTTACGGATTTACGGTTAAAACCGCCACGCTGGAAGACGTATATTTGCAATTAACAGGGAGAGAGTATCAAGAATAAAATTTCAAATACCAAATTACAAATTTCAAATAAATATCAAAACTCAAGGTTTTAAACCTTTGACATTTAAACTTTAGAATTTTATTTGAAATTGGAAATTGGAAATTTGACATTAGCAACTCAGACAAAGATATAGCTATAAAATTATATATGAACTCATTCTATCAACTATTTTTAGCCAACTTTAAGATGTTCCTTCGGGAAAAGGAAGGCGTTTACTGGACAATACTGATGCCGGCGTTTATTTATATTGCCCTGTCAATTTTGCCGATTGGCAAATTTACCGGCGCGCAAATAAAATACTCCAATTACGTTTTGCCCGGAATAATAGCCATGACTATTATGCAGGGAGGGGTATATTCCCTGGCTTACTGGATGGTTGACCTTAAATCCCGCGGCATTATTAAACGCCTAATGGCTACGCCCATTAAGCAGTGGCAACTGGCAATGAGCCTGGTTTGCGCAAGGCTTGTGGTGGTGGTAGCTCAAACAATTATTTTAACCTTGCTGGGACTGCTTGTTTTTAAGGCCACTTTTGCGGGCAATATTCTTTCCACGTTAATTTTGGTTTTACTTGGCGGGGCAATATTCCTTTGCCTGGGACTAATAATTTCCAGCTTTGCCAAATCTTACGACTCTGCCGCACCGATTACTTCTGCCGTGGCTCTGCCGCTAACTTTTCTGGGAAATATTTTCTATCCCATAGATTCCCTGCCTCATGGCCTGCAGGTGTTTGCCAAACTTTTACCTATCACGTATCTTTCCGACGGACTCAGGCAAGCTTATTTGTTCGCTTTTGATTTTAACAAGCTTGGTTTTGATATTTTAATTCTTTCCGTTTGGCTGGTAATTATTCTGCTTATAACCGTTAAGGTTTTCAAACTAAAAGAATAGGATTCACAGATACGCAGATTAAAACAGATTACACAAATAATAGAGTTAATAAGGGGACACCTTGTGCAGCGCAAGGTGTCCCCTTATTTCAAATTAATTACAATAAAAATGATGGGTTATTTAATTTCAAACTTATCCTTAGCCAAAAATTTTACTGGAATTCCCCAGGCAAAACCCAAGGCCAGCGCGTGTGCCACCCCCACCCTAGTGCCGGTGTAGGAACCAGGTCCTTTATTAACCACAATTTTCTTTATACTTTCAAC
>CAIWKW010000138.1 GCA_903913365.1 Candidatus Doudnabacteria bacterium
AAAGTCAAAACAGCAATTCGCCATTCATCTTCACATTCATACGTCGACGTATGAATGTCTTTATAATATCGTCAAAACGACCGAAATGTTCGCAATCGAGCCTTGTCTATAATTAATTTAGATTGATGCAAGACATACAGGACTAAAGCAATCCAACCAACAGACAGCACAGCGGAATTCCGACGACAAAGCATTAAGAGGATTAAATCGTAATCACAATATTCAGCTCTAACTTAAAAAGCTGCCCGTAGATTAACAAGAGAAAAAACAAATGATAAAAAAGGGTGCGCCGTTATTGTGCTGAAGTTCACTGCGATACGTCCACGTATCAGAGTGAGCCATAAAAACCAAAAAATGCGCCTGCAAATGAGGATAAACTTCGTGAAATATTTTTGGTTTTAAAAATCCCGCCAAAGGAGGCGGGATTTTTTTAAAGATTGTTTTGAGCCTGCTTCCAACTGGTGGCAATTATGGTATCCAAATCACTGTACTCCAAAATATAACCGAGCTCATTTTTTAGTTTTGTGTTATCGGCAATAAGTACTGGCGGGTCGCCGGCTCTGCGGTCGCCGTTTTCCATGGGAATAATTTTATTCAACAGTTCCGCTGTTTTGGTTATAACTTCCAAAACGCTGCTGCCTTTGCCCGTACCGATATTGTAGACCCGAAATTTTTCCCCTTCGTCAATTTTTTCCAAAGCTGCCAAGTGAGCCTTGGCAATATCCAGCACGTGGACATAATCGCGAATACAGGTGCCGTCAAAAGTTTCATAATCTCGGCCAAAAACCGTTATACCCTGTTTTTTACCAACGGCCACATCCATGACATTGGCAAAAAGATGAGTTTTGTGGGTTGGCACAACATCACCTTCAAAATTACAGCCGCAGGCGTTAAAATACCTGAACACCACAGCCCGCAGGCCTGCAAATTCACAATAATATTTAATAATTTTTTCCGCCAAAAATTTTGAATAACCATAAGGGTTGACCGGAGCGATTGAAGCGGCTTCGTTTATGGGCATAACTTTTTGCTGGCCGTAAAGCGCACAAGTGGAAGAAAAAACAATGTTTTTTACTTTGTATTCGGACATAACCGAAAGCAATTTGGCGGTATTTAAAACATTGTTTTCAAAATATCTTTCCGGCTCCCGCACCGATTCTTCAACTTCTATGCTGGCGGCAAAATGCAAAACCGAATTGAACTTTTCCTGTGCAAAAATATCGCGCAGCAAAGCCGTATCAAGCAAATCGCCTTCTATAAATTTAGCCCCCTGAGGAACGTTCTGTCTTTTACCGGCCGACAAGTTATCCAAAACCACAACTTCAAAACCGGCCAAAAGCAGTTCTTTGGCCGCATGAGAGCCAATAAACCCGGCTCCTCCCGTCACCAAAACTTTCCCTTTTGTACCGGCAAAAAATTTATCCGTTTCCTCAAAACTTAAAGTTTCCTGAGACGCCTCTTCGGCAATTGCCATTGTTTTGGGCTGTATTTGGTTAAGCAGTTGGTTATATCTGTCCACAGTCAAAACCACCACAGCCGGCTTGTCCTGAAAGTTTAAAATTAGACCGCCGCCCCTTTTTTCGGTCTCGCTAATCAGCTCCTGCAAATTTGAATTATCCATAAATAAGTCCTAATTATACGATAAAAAACAGCTTAAAATTTTTGCGCTGTTTGTTTTTGTTTG
>CAIWKW010000139.1 GCA_903913365.1 Candidatus Doudnabacteria bacterium
ATAATTGCAAATAGAAAAAATCAGCTGAATGATTTTTTAACGGAAAAAAAATCGCCTTTGGCCGGGGCTTCGGAAGCCATAGCCCAGCAGCCGCACTGGCAGTTGATTTTGGCCATTGCTTTTGCGGAAAGCACCTTGGGTAGAAATTGCTCCGATAATAATTGCAGTAATATCGGTTCCCGCCCCGGAGCCCTTAATTGGAGAACCTATCCAAGCTACCAGTCTTGGGTGGTGGATTTTAACCGACTGCTCGACAATAAACGGTACAAAGATATGACTTTGCAGCAAATGTGCGGGGTTTATGTGCAGCCGTGCAACCCAAATTGGCTTGCGGCCACCAGCCAAATTTTAAATGAATTAAAAGAAAAGGGAATAAATTAGGCAAACAATTAACAATTTATGAATTAAATTATTCACAAATCACAAATAGGGACAAATTTTGCAAATCCTCGGATTTGCCACCCCATTTGCAGTATCTGTGATTTGTGGACAAATAAATTATGAATAAAAACAAGAAAGCTATTTTTTTAAGTATTGTTTCAGTTTGCGGATTGCTAATAACAGGGTTAGCTTTTAGCGCTGCTGTTAAATTAAACGCCATTAAGCCGGCAGGCCAGCAGGCCATAAGCGATGAACAGCAGGCGATACTGGCTGTTAGGGCAGCAAAAATTTCGGTAGTGGATATTGTCGGTGTAACGGCAAAAGACAAGCTCAAACAAAACAGCTCCGACACGGTCACTATTACGGCAAGTCCCGCGAGTACTATTTATGGGACCGGGTTTGTTTTGGAAGCGGACGGATTAATTGTCAGCAACAATCACGTGGTGGCCGATCCCAATATGGACTACACCGTCATTTTGGCGGACGGTACCCAATATCCGGCTAAAATACTGAATCAGGATAAATTTGACGATGTGGCCTTGCTCAAAATAGATGCGCAAAAATTGGTGCCCGCTAAGCTGGGAGATTCTTCCGCAATAGAAACCGGACAAACGGTTTTTGCCATCGGCAATTCGCTTGGGCAGTACCAATATACCGTAACTAAGGGAGTGGTATCCGCTTTAAACCGTTCGGTAAGCGTAGGTACGGACGGTAATAACCAGGTGGAAAGCCGGCTGCACAGCTTGATTCAAACCGATGCTTCTATTAATCCTGGCAATAGCGGCGGGCCGCTGATAAATTTGTCCGGGGAAGTAGTGGGTATGAACACGCTAATTGATACGTCCGGAGAGAGCTTGGGTTTTGCCATTCCGATTAATGTAATTAAGGATGCGGTGCAGCAGATTAAAACTTTCGGCAAAGTTTCCCGGCCGTATTTGGGCATCCAATTTTTAAATATTGATCCGGCCATACAGGCCGCAAAAAGTTTGCCAATTGGCAGCGGATGTTTGGTTAATAATGTTTTGCCGGGTACTCCGGCCGATGTTGCCGGGGTTTTGGCAGGGGATATTGTAATTTCCGTAAACGGGATTATGCTTAATCCAAACAAGGCTTTGGACGATGCATTGCAAACGTTTTCTGCTGGCGAGCAGGTAACGCTAAAAGTTTTGCGCAATGGGCAGACTTTGGATTTACCCGTGGTTTTGGGTCAGCTGCAGTAAGAATTTGAAATGGTTTTAAAAGTGGCAAAGATCACCTTTGCGCCGTATTGGTTTAAAGTTTAACGCGCCAAATATTTATCAACGACTATTTTTTTACATCTGATGTGCAAAGGTGATCTTTGCAACATCGCATCGCATAAGTTATATATTCATAAAAAATGACCCCGCTCTTTGTTGTACAAAGAGCGGGGCGCATTATCTTTATCAGGAACTCTTATGAAATTGCTAAAGAACTCGTCCTTACGGGACGGGCTTTAAAGCAAATCGCTTTCTGTTCCTGACTTAGCCGCGGCGACAATCGCCAAAAGAAACAAGGCTGCGGCTATGTTGATAGGCGACACATGCTCAACGACTTTAACCAGCTCAGAAACCTGAGCGGTAAGTACCAGCAAAGTTATCGCTTGAGGCAGCAGGCTTGCTTTTACCGAGTGCTTGGCAATTATGCCTCGCAGCTTTGAGCTGCTTTGAGCGGCAAAAATTACCAGCACTACGGCGCCTATTGCCAGAAACAGTAAGGAGTTCATAAGGGCTCCTTTCCCCTCCTATATTATCCGTGCATCCGTGCAGTATAGCCCGGGAACGGATTTTTTAAAGAACTGTCCACCGCCCTTTGCGTAATCGACTACGCGGGGGTGACCCGCAAGTGTAATAAATATTGGAGAATTTGTCAAATGGCTTTTGAAAGTGGTAGAATTAACTTCATAGTAGCCTCATTTAAATAATTTAAAATATACAAATATGGACCAAAAAGACGTAAAAAATGTGGTAATTATCGGCAGCGGGCCCGCAGGGCTAACCGCTGCTCTTTATGCTGCTCGGGGCGAATTAAAACCGGTAGTGCTGGCAGGGCTTAATCCCGGCGGCCAGTTGATGCAAACCACGGAAGTGGAAAATTTTCCCGGTTTTCCCGAAGGAATTATGGGGCCCGATTTAATGGAAAATATGATGAAACAGGTTAAGCGTTTTGGCGCGGAAATTTTACAGGAAAATGTTATAGCCGCGGATTTTACCAAAAGGCCGTTTATGCTGAAAACCGACAAAGGGGAATATTTTGCCAAGTCCGTAATTATTTCCACCGGAGCCGATGCCAACTGGCTGAATTTGCCCAACGAACAAAAATTAAGAGGCAAGGGTGTTTCCGCCTGCGCCACCTGCGACGGTTTTTTCTTTAAAGGTAAGGACGTGGCGGTTATCGGCGGCGGAGACAGCGCCATGGAAGAAGCTAATTTTTTAACCAAGTTTGCAAACAAAGTCACCATTGTCCATCGCCGGGCGGAATTTAAAGCTTCCAAAATAATGCTCAAGCGCGCGCAGGACAATCCAAAAATAGCCTTTGCCTTAAACGCCGGCATTGTGGATGCGGTGGGGGAGAATACTGTTGAAGGATTAAAGATTAAAGACAACACGACGGGGCAGGAATCGGTTTTGCCGGTGCAGGGGATATTTTTGGCCATTGGCCATACGCCCAACACAAAAATTTTTGCCGAAGCCGGGTTGGAAGTTGACGCAAAGGGCTACATGGTTGTTAAAAATCACACTCACAGCAATATAGAAGGCGTGTTTGTGGCCGGCGATGTTCAGGATTTTCGCTACCGCCAGGCAATATCGGCCGCCGGCATGGGCTGTATGGCAGCCTTGGACGTGGAAAAATGGCTGGCGGAACAAGAATAAGGAGCGTGTTTTAAGAGTAATTTATAAGCAAGATAATTATGAAAAATTTTGAGCACGAACAAAATTTTGGAGATCCGCCGGAAGTTCAAGACGAAATTGACGAAGCCATGAAAAGGTTTAATGAAAGCGTTAAAGAACCTAAAACAACGCTACAGGATCGGGATAAAATCAATTTTTTTAAATCTGAAATTAGGTTTTTGAGTCGTCAAGACAGACCCTCTGCTTCCAAAATAAAAGCATGGGAAGATAAATTATTAAGGTTTGAAACATTGGAAATAGAAAGACTGCGGCGGGCAGAGGCAGAATATAATAAAAAAAAAGAAGTTGCGTTGGCAATGGCAAGGCAAGTGGCTTTAAATAACTTTGCTAATCGGAAAGAGCATAAGGAACAAAAAGAAAAAGAAAAGTGGCAGCTAATAAAAGAAATGGAAGAGAGCCAGAGAGAAAAAAAGCCCAAACAAAAAAGTGTTATGTGGCCGGGTGCCTTTGCCTCCAACTTGGATATTCCCGGAATACCCCATCAAACCTCAAGACTTCCCAACCTTGACGAGTTAGAGGGATCTTCTGGTGAAGATGACCCGGCTGACAGATTTTTTAAAAAGGACTAAGCTGGCCGAATATCCTAATAGGTAGTTTATAAAAGTATAAACGGCAAGATTTTTTTAAAACTCGGTAAATGAAAAACATCACCAATTCCCAAAAAGTTAAATTCTCTCTGCGTAGAGTATTGAAGGTTATTTCAATAATCGCGGCTATATTTCTAGTTGGTTCCGGAATTTATTTTTTGGCAATGGCGCCAAAGACCAGGATTATTTGGGCCGGCATTGTTTACGACAGGCGCGAACATTATTTGTCCTGCACCGATTTGCCGTTTTATCCGGAAGTTAAAAAAAGCATGCAGCAGCATCAGGATATGGTGAACAAAGTTAAAAGTTTGGGAGCACTTAGCCTTTCCCCGGTGGAAATAAATTGTCCAAGCTCGGTTGGAACGTTTATTTTTTTGAAAGGCGACATTTTAATTACTTATAAAAATCGTTCTCAAAGAAAAGCAATAGAAAGCACCGTGGGAAATACTTTTTTTGGCATTCCTTATCGCGGAGAGCAGGAAAAATAATTTATGAATATATCCGGAAAAGTTGTCAGCGGGGACCGAGTGGGAAGAAAACTGGGCTACCCAACGGCCAATTTGGACCGGCGAAGTTTTTCCCGCCGCAAGCTTAAACTAAAGCTTGGAGTATATGCCGGTTTTGCCGAATTGAAAATTAAAAATTTAAAATTAAAAAATTATCAGGCCGCTATAATCATTGGACCAATTGACCGTAAAGGCCTGCCGAAAATTGAAGTACATCTTTTAAAGTTTAAAGGTAACTTATACGGAAAGAAATTGACCGTAAGCCTGGGTAAATATATTAGGCCATTTAAAAAGTTTAAATCCGAAGCCGAATTGAAATTGCAAATTGCAAAAGATATTAAATTAATTAAAATTTTACGATGAATAAGAAAAAGTCCGGACCCCTTATAGTTTTTTTGTCTTCTTTGCTTTGGTCGGGGGACACGCCTTTTCGCGAGCCTTTACTTTTGGGAGGACTGTCTGTCCCTTTTGTCGGTTTTTTGGAACATTTGCTAAACAGCATTGTTTCTTTGCCCGGGCTAATTGCCCGGCGCCGCGGCTTTTCTTCCCTAACGCGGAAGCAGTGGGCCGGGCTTATTTATATTGGCGCCGGAGCTTCGGCTCTGGGCGCTTTGCTTTACGTACAGGCGGCCGTGGCCATGAACTATAACTTTACGGTCGCCGCGCTGCTGCAAAAACTTCAGCCGCTGTTTGCCATTACTCTGGCGGTAATATTTTTAAAAGAGAAACTGCCGAGTAAATTTTGGCTGTTTGCTTTACCGGCATTGCTTGGGGCCTATTTGGTGACTTTTGGCTTGGCCAATCCGTCCAATTTGTACAGAAGCGGCGGACATTTGCATCTTATCGGTCCGTTATTGGCAGTGGCCGCCGCAGTCCTTTGGGCAGGCGGGACCGTTGTGGGTAGATCTTTAATGACGGAAGTAAATATCCAGCTGGTTAACGGCATGCGTTTTGTTTTTGGTTTGTTATTTTTGGCCGGTTATGTGGCAATTGGCTATCATTTTCAGTTTGGCGCCATGACACCTTTATTTTGGCGCAACGTCACTATTATCGCTTTGGTCACGGGTTTCTTTTCGCTGTGGCTTTATTATTATGGTTTAAAAAATACCAAAGCTTCGGTGGCAACTTTAATGGAGCTCGGTTATCCTTTGGCTTTAACTTTTGTTAACTGGAAATTTTTGGGCATTACACTCAATGTTTGGCAAATTGCCGGCGCTTTGATATTATTGGGCTCGGTAACCCTGTTGGTTTTGTCTTCAAGTGAAGATAGTGTATAAGATAATTAACCTAATCAACCTAATTGATCAAATTATTCTAAGCAAACCCCAATTGCCGATGTTAAAATTGGGAATTAGAAATTATTTAGGTTAATTAGAATAAATAGAAATTAGGAATTTAATTTATGATCAACCCATTTGCTACGGCCAAAGGCCAGCTTAAGGCCGCGGCGGAAACTGCCAAGTTAGACAGCGATAAAATTGCTCAATTAGCCTTGCCGGACCGCTATGTGGAAGTTTCCATTCCGGTTAAAATGGATAACGGTAAGCAGAAAATATTTACCGGGTTTAGAAGCCAGCATAACAACGCCCGCGGTCCGTACAAAGGCGGCATTCGTTATCACCAGGATGTAAATTTGGACGAGGTGCGCGCTTTAAGCTTTTGGATGAGTTTTAAAAATGCCGTGGTTAACGTGCCTTTTGGCGGCGGCAAAGGCGGAATTATTGTTAATCCAAAAGAGCTGTCGGCAGGGGAGCTGGAGCGTTTGTCCAGGGGTTTTGTTAAGAAAATTTATACTATAATAGGCCCGGAAACGGATGTTCCGGCTCCGGACGTAAATACTACCGGGCAAATTATGGGCTGGATGCTGGATGAATATCAAAAATGTTCGGGCAACAAGTCCATGGCCACATTCACCGGAAAATCTTTGGACAACGGCGGCAGCCAGGGGCGCGAAGAGGCAACGGGATTTGGCGGCGTGTATGTGTTTGAAGAGGTGTTGAAAAATAAGATTGGCGGTATTGCCCAAGGCGGTAGCGTGGCTCTGCAGGGCTTTGGCAATGTGTCCACGTTTTTTGCCAAAGCAGCGGCCAAGCTTGGCTTTAAGGTGGTGGCGGTTTCGGATTCCAAAGGCGGAATTTTTAACAGTGACGGACTAAATTTGGAAAAAGTGGAAGCCCACAAAAAAGCCACGGGTGCGCTTAAAGATTTTGTGGGCGCAAAAAATATTTCCAACTCAGAACTTTTGGAGCTTGATGTTGACGTATTGGTCCCGGCGGCTTTGGAAAATGTTTTAACGGAAGAAAACGCGGATAAAATTAAAGCCAAACTGATTGTGGAAATGGCCAATGGCCCAACGGCTCCTGAGGCGGACGTAATTTTTAATAAAAAAGGTATTGCGGTTATTCCCGACATTTTAGCCAACAGCGGCGGCGTGTGCGTTAGCTATTACGAGTGGTACCAGAATATGAATAACGAGTCTTGGACGAAAGAGCAGGTGCTGGAGAAATTGTCCAAGCAAATTAAACAGGCGTTTGTTGATGTATACGCTTTGCAAAAGCAATATAGTACTTCTTTCCGCACCGCAGCTTACATTTTGGCCGCGCAGAGAATTATTGAGGCAATGCCGAAGTAGCTGGAGCAAGTGAAAAGTGAAAGGAAGGCTGTGGCCGAGTTGGTTATAGCCTTTTTTTGTTGGCGATTTATAATTGTAGTGTATAATTAATGTGCGGATGGACTGTAGTGGGAGTAAATTTTTTTTACTTGTCACTTTCTACTTTTAACTTGTTACTATTTTATGTACGATCTTATCATCATCGGCGCCGGCCCTGCGGGCTTAAGCGCCGGGATTTATTCGGCTAAAAATAAAATAAAAACTTTGGTCTTGGCCAAAGAGTTTTCTGCTTTGGAAGTTAAAGACAATGCCGGTCTTATTACTTATAAAGGGATAAAAGAAAAATTTGAAGCGGAGATATCCAAAAATCCGGAATTTTTAAAGTTGGAGCTTGGCCAAGAGGTAGTGGCTTTGGAAAAAAATATTGTCAGTTTTTCTGTTGAAGTAAAAAGCGGGACTTTGTATTACTGTAAAGCCGTTATTATTGCCGCGGGAAAAAAAGTATCGGGCGAATCGGAAACGGATTTTGAGCTGTTAACGCTTAAGGATCAAGAGGGGGAGATAAAAGTGGGCACGGATATGAAGACAAATATTTCCGGAATTTTTGCAGCCGGCGGAGTTGTTTCTTCGCCATTTACCGACGTTTTAATTAGCGCCGGAGAAGGCGCAAAAGCGGCAATTTCGGCAAACAGCTTTCTTAAAAGTTAAACTTTCCATAAATTTACAATATGCTATAATGGAGGTGCAGAGCGTTAATCTGATGCATATGAATGAAGGTTTTCCAAAATTTACCGGCCAAGCACAGGAATACTGCCAAAGCTTTGCGTTTAAATCAATTGTTCGCACCCCTTAGCCGTAAAGCAAGGGGTTTTATTGTGCCCGAGATTGAAGGAGGGTTATGGGTTCACTTTTTCTCTGTCATCAAAATGGCTTACATGGGAGAGATCCCCACATTCGTGTGGGTCCGCTCACAGCAGAAATTGTAGCTCCGGTTTTAGAGCAAAAACCGGTTCCTCGATCAAAAAAGCCTAAAGCAAAGAGCTGTAAACCTAATCGCAGGCCGGCAGGCTGGCTTGCTAAAATGGTATACCGGGCTTCCGCGGATGAGATAGAGGCAATATTAAGCTTTTAGTTTTTTGTCAGCCGCGGGCTGGCAGGTGTTAACGTCCGAACCCGGAAAGGATACCCTATGGCTGAATTCATTGAAGGCTTAAGGAACGACTCTGATTAAAAGGGGGTGATCTAATCTGCGTCCCGGGTACCGTTGAACCCCGAGGTGGTGCCAATAAGCACTGATAAGGTTTTGGTGTTTATTCACTAGTTTGGCTACCAGGCACAAAATAGTCAGACAAAGGGCTCTTGAAACTTCACAAGAAGTTTTGGGAGCCCTATTTAATTTTTACACGTAATATTGACGTAAAAAGCCGGTGAAGGTATAATATAAAGTCAAGAATTAACCAAATAAATATATGAATAAACTTATAAAAAGCCTTATTTTAGGCACTTTTATCGTGGCAGTATCGGTTTTTGCCAGCCCGGCTCAAGCCTCCACTCCAATTTTGTCCGCCACTTATCAGGGATCAGGCTCTCAAAATGCGCTGATTACCGTCACCAACGCCAATCCTTATTCCACAATAAATTTAAGTTATCGCCAAAGCAGCTCTTTGTGGACGGTAGTAAATAACATTGGCCAAACTGATCAAAGCGGTTATTTTACCCAGTCCATTAGCATGCCTTCCGACGGAACAGGAAGCTCTATACAAATGTACGTTGTTGTCGGCGGGCTCCAGTCTTCCACGGTCTCGGTTTATGCCAATGGCTACAGCGGCGGATGTACTTATAATTGCGGCACTCCTTACGGATTATCTTTAAGCCAAAACAGCTTGAGTGTGGCCGCAGGGCAAAGCGCTTCTGTTACGGTTACCAATGCTTATTCTTACGGCTATAGCAGCAATGCTTACATTTCCAGCAATTCCAACTCAAGCGTTGCCACTGCCTCTGTCTCGGGAAATTTAATTACCGTTTACGGAGTTTCCAGCGGCAGTGCCAATATTTCCGTTTGCCAGAGTAGCGGCAGCAGCGCCTGTGCGACTTTGTATGTTACGGTTACGGGCTACAGCAACGGCGGGTGCGGTTATTATGGCTGCAGTGTGGGAGGATTAACTTTGAGCCAGACAAGTTTAAGCCTGACTCCGGGACAAAGCGGAACAGTAACAGTTTCATTGCCTTATCCGATTTACAGTACAAACACTTTTTATGTCTCCAGCAACTCAAATACTTCCGTGGCTACAGCCAGCGCCAGCTATAATCAAGTTACCGTTTATGGCGTAAGCGCAGGCAGTACGAGTATTTATATTTGTTCCAATTCCGGCAGTACGGTTTGTGCCACGCTCTACGTTACAGTAACCGGTGTTTTGGGAGCCAACACTAATTTGTGGTTTAACCCGGGCAGCGCCAGTTTGTATGCCGGACAAAGTTTGGCCGTGTCCATAAACAGCAGCTCTTATTCTACCGGTTCATACTATGGCAGCAGCCCTTATTACTATATTTCTTCCAACAGCAATTCCGGCGCAGTCACCGCAAGCGTAAGCGGCACTGTGTTGAACCTTTATGCAAACCAAAGCGGCAGCAGCACAATTACGGTTTGCAGCTCCTCTTTAAGCTTTTGCGGGACAATATATGCAACCGTTACCGGTGGCTCAAGCGGAACATTGTCTCTCAGCCAAACCAGTATGAGCCTTAGTGCCGGCCAGAGCTCAAGTGCCACAATTTACGGGAGCGGCAGCTATTATGTTTCCAGCAACAGCAATTCCAGCATCGCCTCCGCCAGCGTTACCGGAAGTATTTTGTACGTTAACGGCCTGACCAACGGCAGCAGCACAATTACGGTTTGCCAAAGCAATTACAGTTCCCAGTGCGCAAATTTATTTGTTACCGTAACCGGTTATGGCGGAGGATCTACAATTTGGTTTAGTCCATCCTCGGTCAATTTAAATTTGGCGCAAACTATGACGGTGTCAATTACCGGTGGCAATAATTACTACACCAACAATTATTATGTTTCCAGCAATTCCAACTCTGCAGTGGTAACGGCCAGCATTACCGGCAATAACTTATATGTTTACGGCAATGGCATAGGCAACTCCAGCCTTGTAATTTGCCAATCGGGCTACAGCAATTGCGGCACCTTGTATATAACAGTAGGAATAAACTATAACGGCGGCTCGCTTTCCTTAAGCCAGACCAGCGTAAACTTGTCGCTTTATCAAACTTCAAATGTTACCATTTACGGCGGAGGCAGCAATTATATCTCCAGCAATTCCAATGCGGGTGTGATCACAGCAACTATTTCCGGAAATTTGCTGACTTTATATGCCAACAGCACCGGAAGCACAACTGTTGTGATTTGCCAGAACAGCTCCGTTTCCTGCGCCAACTTATATGTTACCGTTGGCGGAAGCAGCAGCAATATAATTTTGAGCCAATATAGCCTGGGTTTAAATGCGGGACAGAGCGCCACGGTAAATGTCTCGGGTGCCGGAGGCTACGGGTATTATATTTCCACCAACAGCAACCCCGGAGTTGTAAGTGCCAGCTTTAACGGCAGCGTAATAACCATTTATGCAATTGCCAACGGCAGTTCAACTTTGCAAATTTGTCAGAACAATGCCAGCTCCTGCCAGAGTTTATATATAACAGTAGGAAGCGGTTATTCTTATAGCGGCGGCAATGGCTTGTCATATCAGGGAGGATCCGGCAGCAGCGTGCTTGGCGCAAGCACTTATCCAAACGGCCAATTAATTTCCGAAGGCCAGACGGTTTATATGGTTTATAAAAATACCAAAACAGCTTTTGCCTCGTCTTACGCGTTTACCGGGCTCGGCTTTAGTTTTAATAATGTGATGCAAGTTGGCAGCAGCGGTTTGGTTAATTCCGGATTTACCGTTACCACGCCTTATGCCAGCCATCCCTGGGGTAGTTGGATTAAAAGCGGCAGCACAGTTTATTTTGTTCACGAGACCGGACTGATTCCGGTTCCGGACTGGAGCACTTTTGTCGGCAATGCCGGCCAGGCCAGCTTTATTGTTAAAGCCAACTCATACGATTTTAAACTGCCAATTCTTGCCTCAATGACAATGGGCGATTCCAGATTACAATAGAAAATAGACACAGATAATAAAACATATTAACACGGATATAAAACTCTTCCGAAGCAGGAAGGGTTTTATAAATGTTTAATGACGTAATAAGAATATAAAAAAAGATGACCCGAGGAACTCGGGTCACTTTACAAAAAAACGCACATACACGGGAATAAGCATTATGCCTATCAACAGAACATGAAAGAGTGTTGTATTTATATGCTTTCCGGTGAGTTTGTGATAGTAGTGGACCATCCACGATCCTTCAAACGGAGTTTTGTTTTCGAGTTTGCGCAAGCGGTTTTCCCATTTAGTCAGCGGGCATCCTTTAAACAGCGGCCATGAGATAAGCGTTAAAATGCTCATGGCAATAAAAATAGGAAAGAACTCTTGTGCAAAGAATTCCGGTGCCAGCCTTTTTATTTCGTACGAAGCAAGCGAACATCCAGTGAGCGAAAAAAGACATACACAGTGCAATGCGAAAACCCGCGTTGACTTGTTCATTTACTCTCCTTTGGCGAATTTACATAAGTTTAAATGTAAACTAAATTAAAGTAAAGACTAAAAATCCTCCCTAAAAATGGGAGGATTTTTTAAAAACGTTTAAGATGTATGACTAAATTTATATCCAGAATGTGCAAGAAAGATTGCTTCGCTTTGCCCGCAATGACAAAAATTATTGTGATGCGCGTTCCACGTATTCGCCGGTGCGGGAATCTATTCTTACCACGTCGCCTTCTTTAATGAACATTGGAGTGTTAACAATGAGTCCGGTTTCCAGAGTTACGGGCTTGGTAATGCTGCCGCCGCTGTTGCCTTTGGTGTCAGGCGGAGCTTCGGTAACTTTAAGCTCAATTTTAATCGGCAGTTCAATGGATACCGGCCTGTCATTAAAGCGCAAAATGCTTACTTCCATGCCTTCTTTCAAAAACTTTTCCTGTTCCAAGGTAACATCTTTGGCAATGTCCACGGTTTCAAAGGTATTGTTGTTCATGAAATGAGTGCCTTCTTCGTCGGCGTAAAGGAAATTGGCCTTTTCGCGGACAACATCGGCTTCTTCTATGCTTTCGCCGAACTTAAAGGAATATTCATAAACTTTTCCGGTAATTACGTTGCGCAGCTTTGTTTGCATAACCGGCTTTCTTTGCGCGGTGCGCATGCGGTTGGACCAAATTACCATCACCGGTTGTTTTTCCCAGAGGATGATGGTCCCTATTTTCATGTCGTTTAAATCCATAAGATGAAAAAAAATTAAAAGTGTAAAGTTTAAAGTGACAAGTCGTAGAAAGTTCTGCAGTTACTTTTAACTTGTAACTTTTAACTTTCTACTCTTTTGTTGCTATGCAGCAACAAAAGGAAGCAGCGCCATGTGTCTGGCTTGCTTTAAAGATTTGGTCACCATTCTTTGGTGCTTTGGGCAGGTGCCGGTGCGCTTATGGTTTAAAATTTTGGCGTGCGGGGACATAAAGCGCCTGAGTGTGACGTTGTCTTTGTAATCCACGGTGCTTATTTTGTTGCTGCAAAAATAGCATTGCTTTTTTACAGCGGGTTGGCTGTTGTTGTTATTGGATGGTCTCATAAGATTAGTGAAAAGTTAAAAGTGAAAAGTAGAAAGTTGTGCAGTTACTTTTAACTTGTAACTTTCAACTTTCAACTTGTATTTAGAATGGTATGTCCTCTACGTTAATGTCTTCGCCTTGCTGAATGGTAGGGAGCTCTTCAGTAGGCGCTGGCTGGCTTAAATCGGCTGCCGGAGCCATGGCTGCCGCCGGTCTTGGAGCGGAAGGGGATGAAGTGGAGCCTTGATAAGCCGGAGTGGAACCGGTGCCGGATTTGCCGCCGAGCATAATCATGTTATCGGCAATAATTTCCGTGCGGTTCTTTTTTTGTCCGTCTTTACCGTCCCAGGTGCGGGTTTGCAGTCTGCCTTCAATATAAATTTGGTTGCCCTTTTTTAAATATTGATGGACAATTTCCCCGAGTTTACGCCAAAGCACAACATTGTGGAATTCGGTTTGTTCAACTTTTTGTCCGGTGGCCTGGTTGGTGTAAACGTAAGAAGTGGCTACGCCAATTTGGCAAACGTTGACTCCGGAAGGAGTGGCCCGAAGTTCCGGGTCGCGGGTTAACCTGCCGATAATCATTACTTTGTTTAAATCCATAAAATTATTGTTAATAATTTTTTCTACTAAATACTAAATAAACTAAATACGAAAACGAAAATTCTTAGTTTTAGTATTTCGTAATTTTCGTATTTGGTAGAGATTATTTGGTAAGGTCCTCGGTGAGTGCTTCTTCAATCTTTTTGTCCAGCTCTTCCTGGTTAATGTCGGCTAAAATTACCGGCTCTTTAACTTTTTCTTTTTTGTGGACAATTTCAAGAGGCTCTGTCTTTTCACTCTTAACAGGCTTTTCCGCTACAGCGCCTTCTTCTGCGGGTGGGCCTTTGCGGACAATTTTTGCCTGCTGGATTTTGTCTTTTTCCAGTCTGGCCAAATGTTCATCCAAATTTACAATCAGGTAGCGGATAATATTTGCATCCTGAGTGTGGATTTTGGCGTCAAAGGCGTTAATGTTTTTGGTATCCATAGTAAAATTAACCACAGCATAATGGCCGTTGCGGGTCTTTTTAATCGGATAGGCTAACTTTTTCTTACCCAAAAGGGTTTCTTTGGCATCGGTGCCGCCGAAATCTTCCACAAACTTTAAAATATTTTGGGAAATTTTGGGCACTTCGTCGTCGGCAACATGGCTGCCGAGCAGGTACATAAGCTCATATTGAGGCATAAGGATGGTCCTTATCCCTCCCGAACTGGTCGGGAAGGAATATGATTAATATTAATTTGTTTCCAAAGTATAGCATTTGCAGGGGTTTTTGTCACTATTGACATATGGATAAAAAAGCGGTATAATATTTAGTCACTCTTAAAAGGAGGGTGACTTGTATGTCATGGGAAAGAATGATCAAAAACCAACAGTCGAAAGATACAAGCAGAAGAGAACACTCGGCTGCGAGATGGGCTTTGGACTGTTTCCGCAGGGATGGAGACGCAAGCAGGTTTCCAGATCTTCGCTGGTGGCTATTCCGCCACTCAGGCTACAGGTATAAGAGCTTTAGTTTGGACGGATTTGGATTGTACGATGTCGAACCAAGGCTGACTCAGGAGGAATATGACCGTATGAAGGCCGCCTTCCTTGAAACCGAGGAAGGCAAAGTCGACTCCTGGGGAATAGGCGAGTGGTAGCCTGACGATTACATGTCCGCACCGGCGGACCGGGGCGCCGACGCACGGCGCGCAAGCAAGAAAAACGGCCAAAGGAGGGCCGCCGCGATGAGACGGCATAGTGTCTTTGAACAATAAATTGTAGCTTTTCATTTGAAAAGCTACAATTTTCTTTTGTCCAAAATTTTTATGCTATAATGTTTTTATTCTAGTTTACCGGAGGACGGATGAAGATTGCGTTTTTGGCGTTACTGTTTGCGTTTGCGCCAGCCAGTTTTGGCCAGCGTTTTATTTCCGGCACGGAACAAGAGGCGAGGCTCATAACCCCTAATAATCAAAGAGTCCTGCACTCGGAATTTTGTCCGGACAATTCTGCGCAGGTTCGTCTGCGCTTAACTATTAATGAGCAAGGCCAGGTGGTAAGGGCAAAGGAAGTAAACCAAAGTTCATACTATTTTGGTCAGACAGTTGCGGGCTTAAAGCAGCTGCTTAAACAGGCCAGCCATTTGGTTTTAAGCCAGTGGCATTATAAGCCCTTGCTAGTGGCAGGCAAGCCTGTGTCGGTGGTTACTTTTGCCAAGGTTAGCTGCACGCAATAATTGGCGCAATGTTTGCGCACAAAAAAAGCTCTCCCGCGTTTGGAGAGCTTTGTTTTTTTTGCGTTGCACCCTCATCCTGTCCTTCTCCCGTAAAGGGAGAAGGAACGCCCTGGTTCAGGTTAGATGCTTATTAAAGTAAATTTTTTTGCAAAGTTCGTTGGAAAATTAATTAAAACTAGCTACAAATAGTCGGTCAAAATTTGTCTTTTAGTTTCATCTCTGTCGAACCATCTATCCCAGCATAAAGACAGGAGGACTAACCCGGTGCTTCTCCCTTTACGGGAGAAGCTGTCCTACCGCAATCTTGGTGTTATCTGAGGCGGTAGGACTGATGAGGGTGTTTAAGTACCTAATTCCGTATATATTTTATCCAAAACCGATTCTAAGTTTTGGTTTACGTCGTTATTCCAAAATCTTAAAATGGTAAAGTTTTGGCAGTTTAAATATTTGTCGCGAATAACATCTTCAGCGCTTTGATTGTGTTGTCCGCCGTCGAGTTCTATAATCAAACGCTTTGAAAGGCAAATAAAATCAACGACGTATTGGCCTATAGGAAATTGCCTTCGAAATTTATAATTTTGAAAACGGCGTGACCGTAAAAAATACCAAAGCTTGGCTTCTTCGGGTGTTTGTTTTTTGCGAAGTTTTCGGGCAATTGGTATAAGCTCTTTATTTCGCATGCTACCCTCATCCTGTCCTTCTCCCGTAAAGGGAGAAGGAACATGCTAATTGAGTTTAGTTGTAATTTATGATATACCCTTTTGGAAAAGTTTATTGAAAGTCCAATAAAAAATCATTTACACGTTAAATCTAAAATGCACCACGTCGCCGTCTTGGATAACGTATTCTTTGCCTTCTACCCTTAGCCAGCCTTTTTCACGCGCTTGGACATATCCGCCCGCTTCAAGGAGTTTGTCCCACTGGATGACTTCCGCTCTTATAAATCCTTTTTCAAAATCGGTGTGGATTTTTCCCGCAGCCTGCGGAGCTTTGGTGCCTTTGGCGCAGGTCCAGGCTTTGCTTTCTTTTGGCCCTGCAGTAATAAAGGTAATTAATCCCAATGTGCTGTAGGCGGCTTTGATAATTTTATCAAGTCCGGATTCGGGAAGTCCCAACTCTTTTAAATATTCCCCGCGCTCTTCATCGGAAAGCTCGGAGAGTTCCGATTCCAGCTGAGCATCTATGATTATAAACTCCCCTGACCCCTCTTTTGAAAAAGAGGGGAGGCTCCGAGGCGATCCCTCCCCTTTATCTAAAGGGGAGGCTAGGAGGGGTTGACTCTCGAATTGTTTTTTATCCAAATCAAATTTATCGTTTGCCACAAACAAAAAAGGTTTGTTGGTAAGCAGTAAAATGTCTTTGCTGTGTTCTTTTTCTTCATCGGTCAAAATAACTGTATTAGCCATCTTGCCGGCGTTTAGCGCCCGCTGATATTTTTCCAAAACCTGTTTTTTGACAATGGCGTCGCGATCCCCGGATTTGGCCTGGCGGGTAAGTGTGCCGGTGCGGGTTTCCACGTTTTGCAAATCGGCCAGCTGGAGCTCCAGGGCAATGGTATCCATATCGCGCTTTGGGTCCACGTTGCCATTTACGTGAATAATATCTTTGTTTTCAAAAAAACGGGTAACTTCCATAATTGCGTCCACTTCGCGAATATGGCTTAAAAATTTATTACCCAAACCTTCGCCCTGGCTGGCGCCTTTAACAAGCCCGGCAATGTCCACAAACTCGATTGCCGTAGGCACAATTTTTTCGCTTTTTTCCAGGTCGGAAAGTTTGGCCAGGCGTTCGTCGGGCACGGCCACAACGCCCACGTTCGGATCTATAGTGGCAAACGGGTAATTGGCCGCCTCCACTTTGCTTTTGGTTATGGCGTTAAACAGGGTGCTTTTGCCTACATTGGGGAGGCCGACAATGCCGATTTGAAATGACATAGAAGTAGAATATAGAATTATGAATTTAGAATATTGAATGATGACCAATACATTTTACTGTAAAAGGACGGTTTAGCCAAGGGTCGAAAATGGATATTAAGTATAGTTTTAACTCAAAATAAAAACCCTTCCAAAATCACAAAATAATTTGTGAGCTTGGAAGGGGGCCGAAGTTGTTAGCTCCGGCCTGCACTTTTAATCCGTAGCCGCGGCTAGGCGGCCTTTGTTCGGGCGATCCCGTAGAAACGGCGGATAAATCCGCCAAACTTCAACGGAGCTAAAATTCCGCAATTCTTCTTCTGCCATGCCAGGTCGGCATAGTTTTCGTTGAGTTGCGGAATAAACAAGCTGTAATTGTTCTCAATTCTTAGCTTGTTGCCAAAAAACTCTTTGAGTTCGTTCTCATAACTCCAAAGCCGTCCGGTTGCCGGGCTGTAGTCCGGCATGTAGCCGGTTTCGGTAAAAACTGCTGCCGGTGATTTGTACGGGGCATAGTACATGCCCTGCGAACCTTTCTTTGTCTGCTCTCCGGCAAACTGGTAGAAGTCGTCCGCCCAAACCGCCACCAGTATCTTCCCGACTCTATCGTGAGTTCCCCAGTTGACAATGAGGACAGGCTTGGCGTTATCACGGCGCAGAATTTTCTGGAATTTGCGGCGAGTAAAAATATCGTCAATCTTCTCACCGTACAGACCGTTTAGTATTAGGACTGCGACGCAAATCGCGAGTCCGGTTAGCAATACGGATGTTGGCATTTTCATATCCTCCTAAGATATGATCCTTTCTTGGTTCCCTATACGCATCAAGGCGCAGGCAGGGTGGGAAAGGATTCGGGCTATTTGTTTGCCCTAAATAACGACTTAAATCGACATTTAGCACAAACAAATTTTAACCAATTATTATACTACTTTTTTGCTTGTTTGTCAAGATTTATGCGAAAAGATCCATTTAAACAGCATCGTACTATTTTTCTCTTAAAAATTACCCAAATAAAAGAGGCCGGGAGAGATGGTAATCTTCCCGGCAAGGCATTGCTGCGCTGTGCGCTTAGTTGTTTGGCGGCGGCATTATAGCCACTCCGTTGGCGGTGGATATCCCAAGGCTGATAGAACCAGTCGCGGTCAGCTCGCCGAATTGGTCGTAGCTGAACAGCGACAGGAATGATGCTCCTGAGATGGTCCCTAAAATGCCTCCATCCGCGTCAATATCTGACGGACCTTCGCCGGTAGTAATGCTGGCCGCCACCGGATTGTCAACAAAAATATTGTTGCCGGTGCCGATCAGCCGACTGATTGTCTTACTGCCGGTATTGGCTGTGAAAACATACTTCCCAACTCTCGTAGCCCAGCAGTCCGCGGTTTGGCCGGCGGCAATCACTGTTTTGAAGGCGCCGTCTCTGAGCAACCCGTCTTGACTGGAATGCGCCAGAGTAATTACCGCAGTTCCGTCCGGATAAACCGCAAACCCGAATGGTGTTAGGGTTCCGGCCGGCGCTGAAACCGCAACCGGCATTGCCGATGCTACTGCGCCGCCATACAACGCGACAACATCTACTGTACCCGGTATGGGATCTGTCTTTAGGGTCACCAGCAGAGTATTGTTGTCAACGCTTCCAACTTGCGCCGTGCTCCCGTTCGGCGGAGCCGCGCCGCCTACCAGGACGAGACCTGTGGACCCATCCATAAAGCCTACATTATCTCCGTAGAGAATGAACGAGTCCACGGATGTAGCGCCCGCGACATACATATGACCGCTCCCAAAGTCGATACTTACCGGAGAGCTCGTCGTTGCAACCGTTCTGTCGAACGCTAGCTGGTTCCCGTTGCGCTTGAACAGGGCAACAGTATTCGACCCATTGTTCACGGCTGCAAACAGCGTTCCATGATACTGCCTGACTCCCCGTGCATTACCCCCGGCTCCGCCTTTGCCATGCGTTGACAGTGTCTGCAGCAGTGCGTGGGTCCCGGCATCGTAGACTTTAATTTGGTTTGCCGTGGCAGCGTTGGTCATTACAACGGCCAAGGTTGTCCCCTGTAGGCCGCCGTTACCTGCTTTCAGTTTTGCGGTTGTTGCCATAAGCAACACTACCGCGCTCAAACACACAAACAACTTCTTCATTCTGCCCCTCCTTGGGGATCTCTAAATTGGATTATGGGAGTTTTCCCCCATGTAAAGTTGACTTTACACTATAAAATTTTAGGTGTCAAGTAAACTTGACATTAATGGTCGGAAGAGTTATGATAGAAACAGAAAAACTGCTATCTAAGCGAAAAAATTTACCATAATGATATTAAACTCAGTTAGGCAGTACCGTGAACAGCGAAGTATTACTCAGGAGCAACTTGGGGCTGCTTTGGGTGTGTCTCGACAGACGATAATTGCCATTGAAAAGGGCAATTACGAACCGAGTCTTGGGTTGGCAATGAAAATCGCTAAATTTTTTTCCGCCAAAGGCGGATCCGCCTCTGGCGGAAAATTAAGGGTTGAGGATATTTTTGTGCTAAAATAACTTTATGAAAACAATTATTTATTATCTTTTGCTTTTGGTGTTTATTGCCCTATTGGGAGGGTTTGTGATTTTAGGCAGACCGGACTTAATGGGAACAAATCAGATGATTGTTGTTTCGGCCGCTCTGGTACTTTATACCATAGCCATGTCATTTGTAGGTGAAGGAAAAAACCAGGACCTTCTTCAGGTAATCACCAAGACTTCCGCTAATGCCAGGCTGGAAGTACGGCATGGTGGGCGTGTAATCGCTGTCGTGTCCCAGCAATACCAGCCAGTTATTGCCAGAGACCATCTTGAACG
>CAIWKW010000140.1 GCA_903913365.1 Candidatus Doudnabacteria bacterium
AAAAAAGTAAAAGTATTTTTGCTGAAAACGAAACAAAAAAAATGCTTAATCGCAATAATCTGCCGGACCAAAAAACATTTACAGACCTCTCCGAGCAGGATAAATTAAAATATTTGATATTTCTGGCCAGCCTGGCTCCGTCCAGCCATAATACACAGCCATGGCTTTTTAAGTGTGCCGAAAAAAGCATTGAACTCTTTGCCGATTGGCACAGGAAACTGGCCGCTTCGGACACCACCGGACGCGAACTTTACATAAGCTTGGGAGCGGCGCTCGGCAATCTGTTTATGGCAGCCGAATCCCTTGGTCTAAATTACACCGTTAACTTAAATCCTGCTCCAACTTCAGATTCGGGTCCCATAGCTGTAATCTCCTTTTTAAGCCTCTCCCCTTCCCGCTACGACGGCGTGCGGATAAAAGCCATCGTAGCCCGGCACTGCAACCGGTTTAATTACGATAACCGGCCTATTGATCAAAAGACAATGCAAAAAATTATCAGCGCAGCTTCAGAGGACGTTTTAGCCAGTGTAATTGAAGGGGAAGACCAAAAGAAAACAGCCCGCACAATTGTAAAATTGGCCACTGTTGATGCTTTTTTGGACAAAGGATTTACAGACGAACTGTCACTATGGATAAAGCCGAGTTTAAAAAAATATAACGACGGCATGCCAGGCTACAATCTTGGCATACCCTGGATTCTATCTTTTTTTATTCCCTGGGCCATAAAATATCTTCCAATGGGCAGCAGCCAAGCATCAACCACCGACACCATGCTGAAAGCTTCGCAGGCCTATATGGTTCTAAGCACCAAAGATGACAATGCGGCAGCGTGGCTTAAGTGCGGAATTAATTTTGAGCGCATGGCAGTGGAAGCGGAAATGAATAATATCCAAATTGCGGTTTTGGCCGCACCGATTGAAATTGGCGATTATTTCCGGCAGCTGCAGGATTTACTAAAGATTAGCGGTAGGCCTCAAATCTTTTTCCGCCTCGGTTACTGTAAAAAAAATCCGCCTTTTGCTCCCCGCCTGCCTTTAAAACAAATAGTTATATAAAAAATAAATATGGATTCAAAAACAAATACAAAACAGCTTTTTGAAAAATACAAGACCAAAGGGCGCGATTATTGGCAAAAACAGCAGGAACAAACAAGCCTAAAGCTTTTTCACGCTGCCGCTTTTGGCGTTCCGGCTTATAAGCTGTTTCTAAAACAGCATAAAATTAATCCAAAAAAAATTAAGACCTTCGCGGACTTTAAGAAGCTCCCGGCTGTAAACAAAGACAACTATTTCCGGATATTTCCTTTTCAAAAAGTACTTTGGCCAAAAGATATTGCCAACAAAGGATTGTCGCTTTGCGCCACTTCCGGCTCAACGGGCAACCCCGTCTATTTTTGCCGGAAAGATGATTTGGCTTTGCAATATTCCACGTGGATTGAATATTTTGTAAAATTGGACAAGCCCAACTCAAAGACATTGTTTATAGACGCCTACGGACTGGGCTTATGGCTCGCCGGAATGTTTACCTACGATGCCATTAATTTGGCCGGGGAACGCGGCTGCAAAGTTACCGTTATTCCCACCGGCATCAACAAAGTGGAAATATTTAAAAGCTTAAAAAATCTGGCACCGCTTTTTGACTCGGTTGTCTTAATTGGCTACCCTCCCTTTATTAAGGATGTGGTAGATGAGGCAGCCGGGCAAGGTATTGATTTTAAAAAAATGAATCTGCGTATGCTGTTTGGCGGAGAAACTTTTACCGAAAGTTTTCGCGATTATTTGGTTGACAAAACCGGCATAAAAAATCCGTATCTGGATATGGGAAACATGTACGGCTGCAGCGAAGGCGGCATAGTGGCATGGGAAACTCCTGTGTGCATACTCATTAAGCGTTTGTCTGTTAAAAACCCGGAAATTTTTAAAAAAATATTCGGCAACATGTCCACCATCCCGACCTTAGGACAATTTAATCCGCGTTTTGCGGCTTTTGAGGAAGAAAACAACGAGCTGTTTATTACCGCCGGCGGCGCCACTCCTCTAATTAGATATCAAATCGGCGACAGAGGAAATGTGCTTGAGCTGAATAAAGTTCAAGAAATTTTTAAATCTTTCGGCATTAGCCTTTCTAAAGAAGCCAAATCAAAAGGCATTGCTATAGAAAACCTTCCGCTTGTTGCCATATACGAACGAAACGATTTTTCTGTAAGTTTTTACGGACTGCAAATTTATCCGCAAACCATAAAATTGGCTTTGGACAGCAAAGAATTGCTTAATCACCTTACCGGCAAATTCAGCATGGCGGTAATTCAGGATCAAAATCAAAATCAACAATTTGAAATAAATTTGGAATTAAAACCAGGTTTTAAAGGTACCGCAAAGTTGCGGGAGCTTACGGAAAAAATTATCATTAAAAATTTGTACGACAACAATTCCGAATATCGCGAGCTTTCCAGGAACCTGTCCATTAAAAGAACCAAACCGCATTTGGTTTTTTGGGAATATAACCACGAAAAATATTTTAAAAGCGGCACCAAACAAAAGTGGATGCAAAAACAAGCCGTGCCCGTAAAAATTTAGGCTATGAAACTCAAGCTAATTACATTTAACCCGGCCAAAAGCACGCTCCGCAATTTCCAAAAAAAATATCCGGTGAGGTCGGTTCATGATGACTATGAGGAAATGCTTCGCGAATTGTTTTTTATCAAAAACCCAAAATACCGGTTTGAAAAAGGTTTTGAGAAAAATTTGGCAGCGTTTATAAACGAACACAAAAAAGGTAAAAAAATTGAGGAATGCGGCAACTGGTTTTACTTTGATTGGCAGCAAACACTTGTCCATTTTCTGGAAGATAATTTGCACCAGGAACTTAGAACCGCGCGAAATAAAAATTTGATTACGGAAAGCGAACAGCAAATATTTTACAACAGTACCATTGCCATTGCCGGCCTTAGCGTCGGCAGCCATGCGGCCCTTTGCATTGCACTTACAGGCGGCGCCAAAAACTTAAAGCTAGCGGACTTTGACGAAATTTCCGGCTCCAATCTCAACCGTTTAAACGCGAGTTTCTCGGCCATAGGAACCAACAAAGCGCTTTACTTCGGCAGAAAAATTTTGGAAATAAACCCCTACGCCAACATTTTTATTTACCCCGAGGGCCTGACTCACAAAAATTTGGATGAGTTTGTGGACGGTGACAAAAAACACGGCATCCCCCGCTCAAACATTGTACTTGACCAGATAGACGGCCTTGAAATGAAAATTCGGCTGCGCCTCAGAGCCAGACAATCAAAAACCGCCCTGCTTATGGCCACGGACGTCGGGGAATGGGGTATGATGGATGTGGAACGCTACGATTTAAATAAAAATCTGAAAATTTTTAACGGACTGCTTGGGGACTTTACCCTGAAAGAATTCACCAGCTACAAACCGCACGAGGTGGTAAAATTGGTTACCAGAATTATCGGGCCGGAAAATATGTCCGCCCGTGTAAAGCAGTCCATGCAAGAGATTGGCAAAACGCTTTATGCCTGGCCGCAGCTTGGTTCCGCAGCCGGTATCAGCGGCTCGGCACTTGCCTATTTATGCAGACAAATACTTTTAGGCGAAAAGGTTCCCAGCGGCAGATACAATTTACAGCCGGCCACACTCACCAAACCCAAAAAACCATTAACAAAAAAAACCGTTAAAAAATAAGATGAATCTTTTCTTCACCTGTTTATCAACATTTTTTATTGTCTACTTGGGCTTTTTGGTTTATTTGCACGAAAGCCGCAGTAAAACCAGCCTGTTCTTTTTAATTCATGCCCTGTGCAATTTTGGCTGGCTCATTTGCAGCTACCTGGCTTTAACCGTAGACCCGACTAAATCCGTTTACTTTATCCGGCTGGTTATGTTTTTTGCGGCCCCAATGATTTTTTCGTTTTTTTTGTTTGTCTACAATTTCCCCGAAGCAAAATTGGTTATCAAAAAAACGGCATTGGCAACGCTTTGTATTTGGGGCGGCTCGCTTATGGTTTTGGCGCTCACCCCCCTAGTTTTTAAGGAAGTCTTGGTGGTAAACGGCCTTCCGCTGCCGCAAATCGGCGGACTAATGCCTTACTACGGCTTGTCCATCATTGGGGTAACCCTGATGACTTTTTATTTTATAATAAAAAAGTACGAAGCCTCGGACGGGCTGAGAAAGAAACAATGGCGCGCCATTTCAATTGGCCTAACTCTAACTTCGGTTTTTACCCTCTCCTTTTTGTATTTGGCCATTGTGCTGTTTAACAACTCGTCTTTAACCATTTATTCGCCCCTATACATTTTGCCCACCATTATTGGAGCCGCTTACGCAATTTTACGGCACAAGCTTTTGAACATAAAAATTATTACCACAGAGATAGCGGCCTTTTTCCTCCTGTTTACCAGTTTGTGGCAAATTCTTTTGGCCAAAGATTTAACGGGTTTAATTTCCCAAAGTGCCATCGGCCTGCTTATTTTGGTCTTCAGCATATTTTTGATTAAAAGCGTTTTGGCCGAAGTAAGACAGCGCGAACAGCTGGAGGTTTTAACCAAACAGCTGGAAGACGCCAACGAAAAATTAAAAATTCTGGACCAAGCCAGAGCGGAATTTATTACCATTGCCAGCCATCAGCTGCGCACTCCGCCGGCAACAATTAAGTGGTACTTGAGTTCAATTTTAAACGGCGATTACGGCAGGGTGACCAAAGAGCTAAAAATTATTATCGGTAAAGCCAACCTTACCAACAACTCTTTAATTTCCTTAATTGACGATTTGCTTAATGTGTCGCGCATTGAGCGGGGCAAAATGGAATTTTTGTTTGAGCCTTGCAATCTTACGGACTTGGCCAAATTTACCTATGAGCAGCTTTTGCCCATTGCCCAGGACAAGCACCTGGAGCTGGTATTTGATGAGCCCAAAATAAAACTTCCTGAAATTATGGCTGACAAGGAAAAAATTAGGCAGGTTATGAATAACCTGATTGACAATGCCATTAAGTACACTCACGACGGGAAAATTACGGTTGGCATATCCGCCACGGCCGACAACATTAAATTTAGCGTTACCGATACCGGCAAAGGAATTAGTCCGGACGAGCAAGGCTCCATTTTCGAAAAATACTCCCGCGGCAAAGAATCGGTTAATCAAAGCCCCGGCCTCGGTCTCGGCCTCTATGTTGCAAAAATTGTAATTGGCCAGCACAAAGGCAAAATTTGGGCCGAGAGCCCCGGGCCGGGCAAAGGCTCAAGCTTTATTTTTGAAATTCCCATCCACAACAACTTGGAAAAAACGACCCTGCTGAACTTGGCAGATAAATAATTTTAAAAACCCCGGCCACTCGGCCGGGGTTTTCTTTTCACTTTTAACTTGTCACTTTCTACTAATTTATGGCTTCATGCTTCCAAGCATCTCTTTCTCAAAATACAGCAAAAAAGGAACCGGGTCCGGGGTGCTGCCAAACAATATATGGTCCACGCTGCTGCGCTGTCCCCTGTCTTTTTGGCTTTCCACGCCCTTGGTCTGAAACCATTCTTTCCACTCTTCGCTAAAACGCTTGTAGCCTTCGCTTTTTTCATCGCCAAAATAAGAATATATAACCTTATACTTGGTCTGGTCGCAAATATTAATAAATTCGCTCTTCTGCTCCAGAGTCAAAAATCCGCTTTTTTGCAAAGAATTTTTTATTTCCTGAATTTTAGGATTAATGTATACCGCATGGCAAACTTCCCTGCCAATGCGCGTCCATTCTTTATCAAATTCGCTAAAATCAAAATTTTTGATGTCCATACTTTATGGTCTATTCGGAAACTTTTAATTTAAGTTTGTCCACAATTTTTTCATAACGCTTCTGGTCTTCGCTCTTTAAGTAGCGGAGCAGTCTGCGGCGATTGCCGACCATCTTCAAAAGTCCGCGGCGGGAATGGTTGTCTTTGCGATGCACTTTCAAGTGTTCGGAAACCTGTTCAATTTCTTTGGTTAAAATGGCCATTTGGACCTCCGGACTGCCGGTGTCGTCCTTATGCGTCTGAAACTTTTTAATTATCGCGTTCTTCTCTTTGGGGGTAAGCATGGTTGCTTCTCTTTCTGCACGTAAACAGTAGCCTATAATTTCCTTATTTCACAATTTCTTAATTTCATTTACGAAACATGCTTCGCGAAATTAGGAAATTTACTGAAATTAAAATATCCGACTTTAGTAAACTGTTTCGTGGATTAAATTTAATGTATTTATTATACTAAAATTTACCTCTTTTGTATACTTGACAAATAAACCTAAATATTTTCTGATTTATTATTTTGCCAAATATTTTATAAATTCTCCTGCCACATTATATCCGGTCAGCCTTTCAAAGCTATCCAGGCCGGGAAATCTGTTTACTTCTAGTATGTAAAATTTACCTTTGCTTTCCAAAATATCAACCTTGGAAAGTTCTCTGCCTAAAAGGTGGGAGGATTGCTCGGCTAAATTGGTCAAAGTTTGCATTTTGTCAGCTCCAACCACCCCGTCTCGCTTCGCGAGCCACCCCTCCTTGTCAGTAGGGGAAGCTACGCTGCTATCCTCAGAAGCACTGCGGAGCGTCTCCTCCTTTTTTAAGGAGGAGTACCCCGCGTAGCGGGGGGAGGTGGTTGGAGTATGTATTGCCAAATATTTATTAAAATCCGGGCGCTTGGTTGCACTGTCAATATTAAAACGCAGTATAACCGGCAACGCTTTGTAGCCAACCGTAATTACTTTATACTCATATTCCGCGGGAATAAATTCCTGAAAAACCAATTCTTCTTTCGGATACCTTTCTAGTACTTTATCCAAATCAGTCTGGTCTTTAATCAAAAAAGTATGCTTGCCTTTAAAGCCGTAAATCCATTTCAAAATTAGTGGAAAGTGGAAAGTGGAAAGTAAAAAGTTTAATAATGCATCGGTTTTTGGGATCGGCAACCCTGCTGCTTCAAGTTTTTGGTAATCCGCCCATTTGCCTTCGGCCAAAATGCCTTTGGCAATTACGCTATCAACAACTTTTTTACCGGCTAATCTGAATTGTTTTGCCAAATCAACAACCTCAGGCAAATGCTTTGCCAAATTATTGCTGAAAGGATTACGGACATATAAAACGTCAAAGCCTTTAATATCAACTTTAAAAGCGCAAGACTGTAACTCGTACATATCCATAACGCTAACTTCTATTTTCTGACTTCTAGCTTCTTCCGCTAGCCTTACAGCAGCGTAAACGCCCTTTGGGGAAATAACTAAAATCTTCATACTGTTCATTCTACCTTAAAAACGCCTATTTTTACAATGTCGCATAACGCATTATTATGAGGGTAATAATATTCGTTGTCGCAATAACTCCTGTGTATATTGTGGATAACATAGTATGTCGCATAATGCTATAATGAGACTATGCCAACAGACCAGACATCAAAACCCAAATCCGCCTTCACTCCCCTGCACCGCTATATTATGGACTTTTTGGAGTACTGTGAAATCGGCAAAAATCAAAGCCGCAATACAATTGCGGCGTATTACCGTTACCTGACAAAATTTTCCAAATTTTCCA
>CAIWKW010000141.1 GCA_903913365.1 Candidatus Doudnabacteria bacterium
TTAATTGTTTTCCAAGTCTTCATTCAACATTTCTTACAAATCCTATCATTCACAATAGTATGATAGGATTTGTAAATATATTTATTTTATAATTCCCTGTTCCAGTTCTTCTTTGGTGTATTCCACTTGTTCGTCTTTAAGCGACGGGTCATATGCCGGGTCCGGATAATTTATCAGCCAAGCTTCTTCGGTGCCAATGTTTTCCAAACCGGTGGCAACGTTTTTTGGAATAAACATCCGCTCTGGTTTACCGGCTTCCAATATATTCTCGGTCTTAATCCACTCGCCGTTTTCCCTGCAATAAGTGATAATCTTCATTTTCCCTTTTATGGCAACATAACGAGCGGCGCGAACGCGGTGGAGATGGTAACCTTTAAAAGCCCCGGGCAATGCCGCGGTCAAATAGCCTTCCGTCTTCTGCCCGGTTTCTTTATCTTTATAAAGCTCCATCAGCCAACCGTTAACTTTACCCTGGCTGTCTTTGGTTTCCACTTTCTTGGCAGGCTGAACTTCCACTTTAGATATATCCATTGTTTTATTTTAATTCTCCCGCTGTCAGGCTCAAAGATATGCTTTGCTTGCCTCGGGTTAAGGTTAGTTGTAATTTGCCTCCGGACAATACCTGCTCAAGCATTGGCTCGAGCGAATTTGATTCGCTTATGCTTTGGCCGTTTACCGCGGTAATAACATCGCCGACCAAAAGTCCGGCTTGGCGAGCCGGCGAAGAAACTTTTGTTTCCACAACTTTTGCGCCTTGCGGCAAAGAAAGCAGCTGGCTTTCATTTTGAGTAATTATTGAATAATCAAAACCAAACATCGGACGGACAATGCCGGTGGAATTGTTAAAGTATAAACTCATGGCTCTTTTCAAAACATCGGAACTGACAATATTGCTGCCGTCCCAAATTCCGACAATTTCACCGCTGGTATTAACAACCGCATCCCCGAAATTTGAGGTAGCCGGAGCAATGGCAAAAAATCCCCGACTGGGAGCATCGCTGTGAAAAATAGTTCCCGCCAAATCGGCCTCAGCGGAAACAACAAAGGAGAGCTCTGCTTTATTTAAATAATTTTGCAAGGAATTTTCGGTGAAAATAACTTTGTCGCCCACCGATAAATTCGCCGAATTCCCAAAATTCGCCACTGGCACTCCGCTTATTTGAGCTTTTAAAAATACTAAAGAGGTTGCCGAATCTGTGGCCACATTGGTTATTTTTGCCGATCGCCCGTCATTTAGAAGCAAGTAATAGTTTCCCAGTAATTTTAAATTTATGCTGGAAGAAACCGCAACAAACGCTCCATCCGAAGTTAAATTTACAGCCGATCCTGTTACTTTATCCATACCGTCCTGAATTAAAATAATGGTGCTGATTTTAGATTTTATCTGTTGTGCTGTCTGTACCACGTCCTCTCCATTATTTACCCGAATTGTCTGCTGATTGGTTATGACTATTGGTGCTTGTGGGCTTAAAATTTTCAACCTGTTTAGCAGGGGCAGAGTTGAAACTTTGGCCGTTAACCAGCGGCCGGCAAAAATATTCAGCACAAAAGTAATGAGCACTGTTGAAAGTATTATTAAAGAAATTTGTTTTTTTGACATAATGTTATTGGATTACCGCCCAAGGCGTAGCAAGCAGCACCAAAATGCTGGTGCAAGCGATTAAAAATAAATGGACCGTTATTTTTTTGAAATTCAAAGTTTGAAAAATGTAATAGTAGTTTATTATCAGACAAAAATAAAACAAATTAAACAGTATTATTGCCAAAAAACTAAAATGAAAATGCAAAAAATTCAATACCCAAAACAGTTCGCCGCAAAAGAGCCCCATAATTATAGCGTTGGCCGCTTTGGCTTTTTCCGTCAGAGGTGTAGGCTCATAAAAGGCGCGGACCAGCAGGCTTACCGCAAGAAAGACCCCAACTAAATAAAAAGGGCCGTATGCCGGAGCATACCAATAACCGCCAAACAGGGAGAAAAAAATTCCAAACGCAATAATTAAAATTTCATTCAACAGGACGTTTTCAGCCGAGTTGGTCAAAATCGCTTCCGACAAAGTTATAACTAAAACCGTAAAAATCAAAAACAAATCTCTAATGCCGGGTGAAGGTATATTCAAAAAAATTCCGAACGCCGCAAACAACATTAAAACAAACCTGACAATTACCCAAATATTATATTTTTGCTGTTTTTTAAGATACCAGCGGTTATAAATCGCAACCAAGCCTGCGTAAACCAAAAATGACGGCAGTAAAAATCTGAAAATAGGAACCGGCTGAGCAAATTTTTGCATAACCAAAACAAAGCACAAGCCAAAACAAAAAGAAATAAATTTATGGTGTTTTAACATAAAGTGAAATGAGCCAAAAGTAAATCTTAAAACAAGCCGAACGGCACTAAAAACATTTAACCAATGTTTAAGTTTCGCTCATTTCCAGATAA
>CAIWKW010000142.1 GCA_903913365.1 Candidatus Doudnabacteria bacterium
AATTAGTTTATTTATTGTTTAAATTATAATTAAATAGCCGCTTTTTCTTTGGAAAAATGACCAAAAATACTTTAAATACATTATACCAAATCGGGAGATTACTTGCTAACCACAGGATTTTTTTTAAATAAATTCAAACCTGTAAGCATAAGCAAGCGTAAATTTATGCCCAAATATATCAGCCAATTAAAAGCAAAAAAATATCTTTCGGCGTAATGTTTTTTATAAAAAATCCACATTGACTGGTGGAACCATTTTAAAGCCAAAAACGGGGTTTTGGCGGACGAAGAACCTTTATAGTGGGTTATTTGAGCCTTTGGATAGTACCAGACTTTAAAGCCGGCCTGTTTACAGCGCCAGCACCAGTCCAAGTCTTCCCCGTACATAAAAAACTTTTCGTCGAGCAGGCCGATTTTATCCATTACCGATTTGCGGATAAGTAAAAAGGCTCCCACCACGCTATCCACTTCCATGCTCTCATTGTCGCTTATATCGGTATAGTTGTAATTTTTGTTGTTCCTTAAAAACAGGCGGGCAAAACTGTTCCAAGGATTGGGGAACCTGCGCCTGCAGGCCAAGTCCAGCTTGCCGTCGGGCTTGATAATTTTGCATCCGCTTATACCCACGTCCGGCCTGCTCTCCATGAAATCGAGCATTGTTTCAAAAGTGTTTGGCTCGACTTTGGTATCCGGATTCAGCAATAAAATATATTTTCCAGACGATTGTTTTATCCCAACATTATTTCCGGCGGAAAAACCGTTATTCTTGTTCCGGATTAATTTTAAATTTGGAACCGAAGGCAAAAGCCCTTCCACAGCTTCCGCTGTACCGTCCCCGGAATTATTATCCACTAATATTACCTCATAACTGTATTTTTTTGTGGACGCAAAAATACTAGGAAGAAGCACCTTTAAGTGCTCTTTGGATTTATAGGACAGGATAATAATTGATAAATCTATATTGTTGACTTTTTGCATAAATATAGGTATTTTAAATCTGATTGGAAAGCGTTGGAGGAATTATGAAAGCTTTTGTTGGCATGATGGTTGATGCCCGCGAGAATGTGGACGGAAGCAGAAACGGCGTTAGTTTTTTCCACCAAGATGAATTGGTGGAAAATCTTCCCCACAACACGGTGGTGGATTTCGGGAATCAGGGTCTGGCAACCTACGTCCTGATAAAAAACCCGAGAAGCGGTAAAGTCTCACAGGGACTTAACTGGGAGCTGGACCGAAGAGACGGCGGCCCTCACATTATCTGGTTGTATTCAGGCGGACACACCAGATTTAAGATCGTCTCTCTCCCAACTGACGAAACCCGCTAACTGCACAAAAGAACTGTATCAGGCGTCATTCTGAACGCAGTGAAGAATCTCTTTATTGAGCTCTCAACGCTGCGGCTCCGTGTGACGCCTTTATTTTTTTACTTGTCTTTATTCATAAATTGTGATAAATTTGCCGAGATAATAGAAAGAGGATAAAAATGTGGAAACAGTTAAGGCTGGATCTTGAAGACGTTTCAACCAACGTCGGAGACGTATTTTACGTGGAGTCCAGGGATGAGCCGTATTGCTTTGTAAAAGAAGGAGGATTGGTTACCCGAAGAATACCGGAAGGGACCAAAATCATAACAAAGGCTTATTCAATCGTTATTGGCGCTGTTATGCCAGAGATTACCGGCCTAATTCACTACGATAATGGAGTTGCCTGCGTATATGCAAGTGATTGGCTGGGTAAAATCCAAATGAGCAGGTGCCACTTGCTCAAACTGCATCAAGGCGACGTCATCACCATCCTGGACATTCCGCAACTTACCCGAAATCCTTAAGCCGAGCGCGAAGTAACCTCGCTTCGGCTTTTTTCTTTTGCATCAATTTCTGGCTTACATTCATACGTCGACGTATGAATGTAAGCTGTTCGGGTCAATTTCTATTAATTTCCCAATTTCAACAAATTTCTTCGAATGAATTTTCTTTTACCGACTATCTTCGGCAATAATTTTAACATTTCCGGAAGTACTTTTAAAGTGCTTATTTCAAACAGTAATATATAACCAAGCATAAAAAATTCCCGCGCAAAAAACTGCGGATAAAAATACGGGGAATTTTTTATGTACATAAAAATATGGTTTTGGTAGTTTAGCCGCCTTACCCGGGAATTTAGCTTTTTATGATGCTTAATAAAACCCAAAACATCCGAGTAGCCTTTTTCCGAAGACCCGGCTCCCCTGCCGTGGTAGCCAATCGCGGACGGAACAAACACATTTTTCCACCCGGCATTGGCCATTCTCCAGCTTAGGTCCACGTCTTCCCAGTAGGAATGGAAGTCTTCGTCAAAATATTCGTAAACTCCAACCCCCTCCCCCCGCTTCGCGGGGTACTCCCCCTTGTCAGGGGGAGAACTCCGCAGAGCACCCGAAGATAACCGCGGAGCTTCCTCTCCTGTTAAGGAGGGGTGTCCAGCGAAGCTGGACGGGGTGGTTGGAGTTTTAACCTTTTCCAATGCCGCACGACGGTACATACAGCCGGCACCCGATACCGCTTGTATACTTATATCCTTATCATACTGGCCAATATCCACTTCATGCTGCCCCCGATCCCTGGCCCGCCCGGACTTGGCTATGGCCACACCTGTGGTATCCAAAATCTTAAAATTTGATTTCTCGGAGTCAAACTGCTGGCTTGTCACTTGTCCGCCATAGGCGGATCCGCCTTTGGCGGATAACTTGCCTGCCTTGAGCCTGTCGAACAGGTCACTAGTAACTTGATAAAGCTTTCCCGTGGCCGCACCAACTTTTGGATCATCAAAAGCCTTAAGCATTTCTTCCACATAGTTAGGCTCCATTATCATATCCGGATTCACCAGCTGAAAAAATTCCGAGTTTGAAGTGGCAAAAACCAAGTTGTGTCCGGCTGCAAAGCCAATGTTAAAACCCGGGTCAATAATATTTACCCGGGGAAATTTTTCCATCAAAAGTTCTTTGCCTCTGTCCTCATTTCCGGAAATTACCGCAACCACTTCATAGTCTTTAAAAGTCTGATTAAAAATTGCCGAAAACACCGGCTGTATAAAGCGTTTGGAGTTGTAGATTACCTGAACTATTGTTACTTTTACCATAAGTTCTAAATAAGTTCTCTAGATTTAATGACAAAATTGACAAAAACGACGGAAATGAACAAAAATAATCTGCAGTATAATTTTGTCAATTTTGTCATTTTTTTAATTTTTGTCATTG
>CAIWKW010000143.1 GCA_903913365.1 Candidatus Doudnabacteria bacterium
AAATAGACCGCAAGCACATGAACGTTTTCCATCAAATAGACGGCTGGTATTTGGCGCCAAAATCTCAAAAAATAATTACGCAAACCGATCTGGAAGAAGCTTTGGGCAACATAGCCAAAGCCGTGTTCGGCGAAAATGTAAAGTACAGGCTGAACAAAGACACTTTCCCTTACACGGATCCGTCGCTTGAAATGGAAGTGGAAATTGACGGCAATTGGGTGGAGGTAGTGGGCTGCGGAGTGGTTAAAGGCAGTGTTTTGGAAAAACTCGGCGTTGATTCAAACAAATACACCGGCTGGGCCTTTGGCTTTGGCCTTGAGCGCTTGGCCATAACCAGCATGGAGCTGCCCGACATCCGCCTGCTTTGGTCGGACGACGAACGGGTAAAAAAACAGCTTCACTTGGGCCAAAAATTCGTTGAAGTAAGCAAATACCCTCCAATTACCCGCGACATTTCTTTTATTGTTGATAAAAGTTTTGTTCCGAACGACTATTTTGATTTAATTCGCCACATTGGCGGGGATTTGGTTGAGCAGGTTGAGCTCTTGGACAAATACGAAAACAAAGAAAAATTTGGCGAAAATAAAATTAGCTACACCTATAGGGTGGTTTACCGAAGCACGGACCGCACCCTAAAAACCGAAGAAGTTGAGCCTTTGCAAAATAAGCTTTACGAGCAAACGAAAGAAATTTACAAGGCTGAGTTAAGGTAAAATTGTTGATAACTTTTGATATTAAAAACCCTTTTAAATAAAAGGGTTTTTAATATAATTTGCACTGGAATAATTATCAAATATGTGCTAAAATTATCTCGTAATCTGTGGGTAAAAATAGTTGTTCTTAAGTCGTTTTTTTAAATGAACGCCGATTTCTACAAAAATTAATTAAATTATTTTCAAATGCCAAAAAAAGAAGAAAAGGTTAAAAAAACCAATAGTTATACAGCCGAAAATATTACGGTTTTAGAGGGACTTGAACCTGTGCGCAAGCGCCCCGGCATGTACATTGGTTCCACTTCGGAAACAGGACTCCATCATCTTATTTGGGAAATTGTGGACAACAGCGTTGACGAAGCCATGGCCGGCTTTGCCACAAAAATTGGCGTACTTTTGCAAAAAGACGGCGGAGTAACCGTTGTAGACAATGGCCGCGGCATTCCGGTTGATATTCATAAAACCACAAAAAAATCGGCACTCGAAACCGTAATGACTGTACTTCACGCAGGGGGAAAATTTGGCGGCGACTCCAGCGGATATAAAGTTTCCGGAGGACTTCACGGAGTAGGTGCAGCTGTAACCAATGCTCTTTCTACCAACATGGTTGTCCAGGTTAAACGCGACGGTAAAATTTACGAACAAAAATACAAAATTGGCAAGCCGCAAGGCGCGGTAAAACCCGTTGGCAAAGTGGATAAAAACGATCCGGAGCAAACCGGAACCATGACCACTTTTTATCCTGACGCGAGTATTTTTGAAACAATTGAATTTAAATTTAAAACCGTACTGGAACATTTACGCAGCCAGGCTTATTTAACCAAAGGCCTGCATTTTATTATTACCGATGAAAAAGTCGGTTTAACTTATCAATATTATTTTGAAGGCGGAATTTTAAGCTATATTAAGCAGCTTAACCGCAACAAAAAAACCAAGAATGCGCCCATTTATATAAATAAAACCGTGGGCGATGTTTTGGTGGAAACCGCCATTCAATACACGGATGATTTTGACGAACGAATTTTGGCCTACGCCAACAACGAATACAACCCCGAGGGCGGAATGCACGTTACCGGTTTTCGCACCGCGCTAACCCGTTCCATAAATAATTACGCCACCAAAAACAATTACGTTAAAGAATCGGAAAAGCTTACCGGTGAAGATATGCGCGAAGGCTTGACCGCTGTTATTTCCGTAAAACTGCCCAACCCGCAATTTGAAGGCCAAACCAAAGCCAAACTCGGCAACCCGGAAGTTAGAACTGCCGTGGAATCGGCAGTGGGCGAAGCCATGGAAATTTATCTGGAAGAACACCCGGCCGAGGCCAGCAAGGTAATTGAAAAAGTTATTTTAGCAGCCAAAGCTCGCTTAGCCGCAAGAGCGGCCCGCGACAGCGTTATCCGCAAAGGCGTTTTGGAAGGGCTCGCTCTGCCCGGAAAACTTGCGGACTGCAGTGAATCCGACCCGTCCAAGTGCGAACTCTACATTGTGGAGGGAGACAGCGCCGGCGGCAGCGCCAAACAGGGACGCGACAGAAGATTTCAGGCCATTTTGCCTCTTCGCGGTAAAATCTTAAATGTGGAACGCGCACGTTTGGACAGAATGCTGGGCAACCAGGAAATTAAAAATTTGGTAATTGCGTTTGGCGCCGGAGTGGGGGATTTGTTTGATGTTAACAAGCTTCGCTATCACCGCGTAATAATTATGACCGATGCCGACGTGGACGGTGCCCACATCCGAACTTTACTGCTTACACTTTTTTATCGATATTTTCCGGACATTATAAAAAACGGACATTTGTACATTGCCCAACCGCCGCTTTTTCAGGTTAAGGTGGGTAAATCTTCCAAATATGCCTTTAGCGAGGACGAACGCGACAAAGTTTTAAAGGAACTGATAGCGGAAGCCAAAGCGGGCAAGCTGGCCAGAAAAAAGGCCAAGGGTGAAACCGATGAAGCCCAGGAAGAAGAGATTTCAACCGTTGAAGAAACAACCGGCGGCAGTATTGACGGCGTAAAATACGGCATTCAGCGCTACAAAGGTTTGGGAGAAATGAACCCGGGTCAGCTTTGGGAAACCACTATGGACCCGGTAAGAAGAGTTATGCTCCAGGTTAAAATTGAAGCCGCGGAAAAAGTCAGCGAAGTTTTCGAAACCCTTATGGGCGACGAAGTTGCTCCGCGCAAACGCTTTATAACAACCCACGCCAAGAATGTTAAAAATTTGGATATATAACCATCCTAAATTGACATAAAAACAAATTTCCTTTAACATATATCCAGTTTACGAAGTGCGAACTTTCGAAAAGTTTGTTTGTATAACTTCATAAATTTGTAAAAATTTGTAATTCGTAAATTAATTCTAAACAATGTCCAAAAAATATTTACTCACACAAGACGGCTTAAACAAACTGAATACGGAGCTTAAGGAGCTGATAAATACCAAGCGCCCGGATGTAATTGAACGCATTCGCGAGGCTGTTTCGCATGGTGATTTAAGCGAAAATGCCGATTACTCCCAGGCCAGGGAAGAACAAAGTTTTATAGAAGGCCGAATTCAGGAAATTGAAGACGTAATTAAGAATGCCGAAATTATCACCCCAAGCACCAGAGGCAGTATGGTAACCATTGGCTCCACCGTAACCATAAAAGCTTCCGGACATGAAAAAAAATATATTGTAGTAGGCAGCAGCGAAGCTAACCCCAAAGAAGGCAAAATTTCCAACGAATCAATAGTGGGCAAAGCACTCCTTGGCCGAAAAGTCGGAGAAAAATTTAAAGTTTCGGCTCCGGCAGGGGAAATAGATTACGAAATTATCCACATCGCTTAACATAAAAGATTTTAAAACCGCTTTTTGCCTAAAAAAGCGGTTTTTGTTATAATATATACGGAAATAGTAGCGGTACACTACGGAAATCTACAGAAATCTGAGTTCCGTAGTTTTCTGTAGATTAGTATTAATTCGTAATTCTGTAGAAAATATGAGCGAACGATTAGAAGACATATTAGCGGCCAGGAAACAAAAACTGGAAAACATACAAAAAGCCGGCGTTGACCCTTACCCGTCAACCACAGAGCGAACTCACACCAACCAACAGGCGCTGGACGGCTTTGACGAACTGCAAGGCAAAAAAGTTACCTTAGTCGGACGAATTCGCAGCTGGCGCGATATGGGGAAAATTACTTTTTCACACATTGAGGACGGCAGCGGCAAAATTCAGGTATTGTTTAAAGAAGCGGATTTGGTTAACAATAACGAAAACAACAACTATAATTTCTTGGCGCATAATTTTGATATTGGCGATTTTATTCAAATTTCCGGCACTCTTTTTAAAACCAAAACCGGAGAAAAAACTCTACAAGCTACAAGCTACAAGCTTCTCGCTAAAAGCCTGCGTCCTTTGCCCAGCGAGCATTACGGCCTGGAAAATGAAGAGATAAAACTGCGCAAAAGGTATTTGGACATTTTATCGGACCCAAGTGTAAAGGATATCTTTATTAAAAAGAACCGTTTTTGGACCTCCATGAGGCAGTTTTTGGTACAAAAAGGCTTTTTGGAGCTCGAAATGCCGATTCTGGAGGCGGTACCGGGAGGAGCCGAAGCCGAGCCCTTTACCACCCACCACAACGCTCTGGACCGGGATTTTTACCTCAGGATATCCCTGGAACTTCCGCTTAAAAAAATGCTGGTGGCCGGATATGAAAAAGTTTTTGAAATTGGCAGAATTTTCCGCAACGAGGGAATTTCCGGAGAGCATTTGCAGGATTACACCCAAATGGAATTTTACTGGGCCTATGGCGATTTTGACGGACTTATGAACTTTATTCAGGAAATGTATCAGTTTGTAATTAAAGAGACTTTCGGCACGCTGGAAATTCCGTATCAGGGTACTGTTATAAATTGGGGCGGCTCCTGGCAGCGCCAGGATTATTTTGAACTGTTTAAAAAATACACGGGCATAGATTTAAATTCAACAGATGAAAAGGAACTAAAAGATTTTGCCGACAAAAAGCATATTAAGTACGAGCCATTCGCGCGCAAAGGTAGACTGATTGATTTGATTTTCAAAAAAACCATTAGAATTCTTCCCGAAGTTACCCTGCAGCCTTCTTTTCTGATTAACCAGCCGATTGAACTGGAGCCGCTGGCCAAGCGCGATCCAAAAAATCCCAAAGCGGTACAAAGAATGCAAATTTTGGCCTGCGGCAGCGAGCTGGGCAAGGGTTTTGGCGAACTTAACGATCCAATTGACCAAAAAAATCGTTTTGAAGATCAATTAAAACTGCGCGAACAAGGAGACAAAGAAGCCCAAATGCTGGACGAAGATTACGTGGAAGCCATGGAATATGGCATGCCACCGGCTGCAGGTTTTGGAATATCGGAAAGATTGTTTGCCGTACTAATGGACAGATCCATACGCGAAACCGTAATTTTCCCTCCAATGAAAAGCGAAAAATAATTTTATGAGCGGAATTATAAAACCCGTTGTAATTGCTTTGGTTATTAACAAAGAAGGAAAAATTTTAATTTCCAAACGAAACGATTCGGAAACACCGGATGCGCATAATAAATGGGCTCTAATAGGGGGTAAGGTGGAATACAGCGAAGAGACCCCACCGAGGCTTTAATTAGGGAGGTCAAGGAAGAAGCCGGTTTAATTTTAGACCCAAAAAGCATTAAGCTTTTACCGAAAATTTTTACCCAACTTTGGGAAAATAAGAAAAAAGAACAGTACCAGGTTCTGCTTATGCCTTACAGCTGTTCGCCGATTGGGAATACGGAACCGAACCAGCACTTGGACGAAAAAATATCGGAACTTAAATACGTCACTGCCGATGAAGCCAGAGAATACGATTTTTTGCCGCTTGATCTTGAAATAATAGATTGCTTAATTCACAAACCATAACCATGGCCAATCAAAAACAGATTACAATTGTCGTGGCCGTTATAAAAAACGAAGCCGGGGAGTTGCTGCTTACCAAAAGAAGCCAGCCAGAACTTCCTGAAATTCACGGTAAATGGGAATTTCCTGGCGGCAATATTGAATTTGGCGAAGACCCGATAGTTGCCTTAAAAAGAGAGGTACTTGAGGAAATTGGCGTTGAAATTGACATTACCGGACTTTTGCCAAAAATAATCAGCGAAATTCAACCTTTTAAAAACGGCAGTCAGCTGCAAATACTGTTTTTGTCATACGAATGCAAAATTACTTCCGGCACGCCAATCCCAACCGACAATGAAATCGGTGAACTCAAATATTTTGCCACAGAAGAGATTAAAAATATTGACGCCTTTAAAAATATCTACGAAACAGTGGATTTTCTTAATTCTTAATTTTTTTTCAAATATATGCTGGACATAAAATTTATCAGGGATAATCCTGACACGGTTAAAAAAGCCATTCTAGACAAACGAATCAATTTGGATTTGGACCAACTGCTTGATTTGGATGTAAAAAGAAGGGATTTATTAACCGAACTGGAAAGCCTGCAAGCCACCAAAAACCAAGTGTCAAAAGAATTTCCAAAACTCTCCGACGAGGAAAAAAAAGTGAAATTTTTGGAAATGAAGGAGGTTGATAAAAAAACAGGGTCCTTAAAAACCGACTTAAAGGAAATTTTGGAACAATATGAAGCCTTAATGGCAATTGTACCAAATATTCCCAGCCCGGAAACCCCAATTGGCGCGGACTCTTCCGGCAATGTCCCGTGGCGGTATTGGAACCAAACTTTAGGCGTGGTTGATCCGGGTAAAGATCCGGAAAAGGTTAAAGACATTCCGACAAAATTTAATTTTCAAATTAAAGACCATATTACCTTAGGCAAAGATTTGGATTTAATTGACACTGAAGCCGGCGTAAAAACCTCCGGCTTTAGGGGATATTATTTAAAAAATGAAGCGGTGCTTTTGCAATACGGCCTGCTTTGGCATGCTCTGAAAAAAATGCAGGAAAAAGGCTTTACCTTAATGATCCCTCCGGTTTTGGTAAGAGAACAGGCGCTTTTTGGCAGCGGACATTTTCCTTCCGGCAGGGAAGAAATTTACGAAGTCGGCAACACTCCGGGATTGCCGATTCCGTCGCCGGACGGCGAAATGCATAAAATGGAAGTGGGCAAAGAAGCCACTTTTTTGGCGGGGACATCGGAGCCATCCCTGCTCGCTTACTATGCCGGCAGAACTCTTTCGGAAAAAGATTTACCCATTAAAATTTCAGGAATCTCTTCCTGCTACCGCAGCGAAATCGGCAGCTACGGCAAAGATACGCGCGGAATTTACCGCATTCACGAATTTATGAAAGTTGAACAGGTGGTATTATGCAAAGCCGATACGATTGAAGGGGACAACTGGCTGGAAACAATGAGGGATATTGCCGAAAGCATGCTGCAAGATTTAAAGCTGCCCTACAGAGTCTTAAATATCTGCACCGGCGACATGGGAGCCGGCAAGTATAAAATGTACGACATAGAAACCTGGATGCCTTCCAGGGCAGATTTTGGCGAAACCCATTCGGACTCCAACTTAACCGACTGGCAAGCCAGAAGGTTGAATATTAAGTATAAAGACGCCGAGGGTAAAACCAAATTTGTTTATACCTTAAACAATACGGTCATTGCCAGCCCGAGGATTTTAATTGCCATTCTGGAAAATTATCAACAAGCC
>CAIWKW010000144.1 GCA_903913365.1 Candidatus Doudnabacteria bacterium
TTGCGTCGCCAAAAATATTATCGAGCTTTGCCTGATCCGGCTTATAAAAAGATTTAGCCGTAAGATTGGCAGCTGCAAAGACGCCAATGTCCGGGTCCTGAACTTGCAAAGAAATTAAATCTTTTCTGGATGAAGGGTGTTTGCTTTTGGCATAAAAAGTGTCCAGCGATGACTTGCTAGACAAAAACTTTAAAAAATTCCAGGCAGCGGTTGGATTTTTGCTCTGACTGCTGACAACTTCACCCCAATAGTTGGCAAAATTCACCGAGGGATCGGTCAAATTTGGTTGGGGAACAGGTGCAACATCAAAATTTAAATTCGGATTTTTTTGCTTAATTGTGTCCGCTGTATAGGAATAATTATACAAAAACGCCGCCCTGCCGTTGCTAAAAGCATCAATGGAGTAATCGCTGCGGGTATTCCAATTGTAATTAGGGCTGGAAGGGTTGGCAAAAGAAGTGTAAAAAGTTAAAGCATCCAACCCCGGATAGGAAGTGATGTTGTTTTGCTGAACCGGCTGGCCAAAAGTTGCCTGACTGCCGTCGGAAGAAAAAGGCGCCGCTCCCTTTTGCAACATAAACAAATAAAGCATGTCCACGCCTCTATTAACATTGGCATTGGTACCCATAGCTAAACCTGAAAGTGTAAAATATCCCGTGGAATCGGACCTTCGTATGATTTTTACATCCGCGGCAAGTTCGTCCCAAGTTTTAGGCGGAGTGGCAATTTTTGCGCTGCCCAAAATATCCTTGTTATAAAAAAGGCTCAGAGAATCCACATATAAAGGAACACCGTAAACTTTCTGATCTTTGGTAAAATCATTTACAGCCACATCCACAAAGGCATCTTTGTAATCTTTATAGCTAAAAACGGAAGCCGGGGCAGCTGTTGCCTTATCCGCATATTTTGGCAGCCAGGAATTATTTATTACGTAAATATCCGGGCCCGTGCCGGAAGCCAAGGCATTTAATAAATCATTTTCGTAAGTTGTAATATCTTTTTTGGTATAAACAATCTGAACGTTGGAACTTTTTGACTGATATGCGGTAATTAATGGCTGTAGGCTTTCACTGTTATCAAACGGCCCCCAAACATTTAGGATAACCTGTTTGGTTTGAGCTGTCCCTCCGCCGCCGCCGCAACCGGCAGCCAATAAAGCAACCCCGATTATGGCAAAGAGTAATTTTAATTTAACGGCTTGTTTTTTTATTTTCATATTTTTCTAAAATTCATTTAGACTTTTAGCTTCTTTAAATAGTCCCTGAATTGGTCTTTCAAATCTTCATGTTTTAGGCCGTATTCCACAACGGTTTTTAAATATTCCAGCTTGCTGCCGCAGTCTCTAAAAATTCCGCCTTTAATTTCAGCTGCTAAACATTTTTTTTGCCTCTCGAGCAAAATATTCACCGCATCCACATAAACCAATTCTCTTGGGGTATTTTCCACCTCAAGCCGCCTCATGGATTCTTCTATGGCGTTGAACATCTCCGGATCGTATACCGCGCCGCCAATTATAGCGTAATCGGAGTCTATCATTCCGGGACCGGGTTTTTCCACCATGCTGCTTATTTCTAAAATTCCATTTTCAATTTCTTTACCGCCTGCATAACCGTAACGCTTGTAGTCCTCGTCTTTATTCATCCTAATACTTGCCAACACCGCGGAAGGGCTGTGTTTTTCGTATGCGGCAACCAATTGCTGACAGCGAGTGGGTGAAGCATCTACAAATTCATCTCCCCACAAAACCACAAACGGCTCATTGCCCACAATGTCCCGGGCGTTCCAAATCGGCGTGGCATTGCCAAGCGGACCCTTTTGCCTAACGTAATAAAAATTTGCGAGATTAGCGATTCTTCTTATTTCTTCCAAAGCCTCGTATTTACCCGACTCTTCAAGCCTTTTTTCCAGTTCAAACGGATAATCAAAATGATCCTCAATACTGCGCTTGGACCATCCGGTAACAATGATGATGTCTTCAATTCCGGCCGAGACCGCGTCTTCCACTACATACTGAATAATCGGCTTATCCACTATGGGAAGCATTTCTTTTGGCTGGGCTTTAGTGGCAGGTAAAAACCTGGTTCCGTAACCAGCCGCGGGAATAATAGCTTTTCTAATCTTTTTATTCATATGCTTATTATACTACAAAATAGTTTTTTTATCTCTATCTAAAAATTCGACTTAGCTTAAGGAAAGTTGCCACATGGCCTCAAATAAAAACTTAAAAGCCTGAGCTATTTCCGGGCTCTGCAAACTAACAGTAAAATATTCCTTGGAAACCGAAGTAATTAAAACTCGATTACCAAAAATTCCAATGTCCACGTTAAATGGCAAGAATTGTGCGGGCATGCGTTTAACTTTTCTAAAAGGACCAGTGACTTTACTTTGATATTCCTTGCCTTGCTCGCTGTCATCCACCAATTCCCGCATAAAAAAATTCGGACCCAAAGTGGCCAAATCCATTTTCCGAAAAGTCCTTTGGAAAACTTCTTGGGAAAGTTTGATTGTGCTCATATACAAAACTTCGCCCTTAATTGCGAATGATTCATCATAAGCAATGTCCAAATTTTCCTTGCCCTCATAAATCATTACACTGGGTTTGCCTTCCACCAATCCCAATAACGCTTCCAGTTGTGGCGCGGCGCTTTTTATTTCCTTTAGCCGCATTTCGGCTTCCGTAACCAACTTGCGAGGATGTTCCGGCGCGTAAAAAGTACGCCGATTTTTTAATAACCGGCTGGCCATACCTTTGGTGGCCAGCTGATTTAAAACCACATAAGCCGTAGGCCTTTTTATTTGTGCTTTTTTGGCAATTTCCAAAACCGTGGCTTCTTTTAACTCCAGCAAAGCCAAATAAACCGCGCTTTCTTTTTGGTCCAAACCAAGCTGTATCAATGTATCTGTTATTTGCATACCTTATGTATATGCCGATTTTTTAATTCTGTCAATATTTTTGACATCTTATAAATTTAAATTGCAAAAATTCTTTATTTTAAGCATATTTTTAAGTTATATTTATTGACATATTAATATATTTATGCTATATTCATATGTTATTTCAAAGTCAGATAAGAAATAACCTTGCCCGCGCTTTTGTGGCAAGCACACTGACACCCCAAAAGGAGGGGCTATGACAAAGAAAGAATATAGAGAATACAAAGCTAAAGAAATATCTGTGCTGGGAATAATCACCATGGGTTGTTTTTCTCTTCCTATGGGTATCCATGGAATGTTCACTTGGCAACACAACAGCGATTGGTGCACAAAACTAAGGGTGATGCATCAGCTTAGTGAAGACCCTTTTGTGGTCGCCTCGCTGGCTCCAATGTTGTTCTTTATCGGAGTACTCATAGGAGTACTAGACAAAGAGATGTCCCCAATCACATTGTTTTTTTGGCTCATGGCGTGCCTATTCTTCGGACTCGGCATGTGGAACATCGTTTCGGCATTCTTGTGACTGACTCACGCTGGGAGGTGACGCGCCGTACCGGCCGCCCCTCCCACGCATCTTAGACTGATTCCTTTTTTAGGCTTTGATTCGACATCGAAGTCTAAAAATAGAGACAGTCTAAAGGAGCAATTTGTGAAGAATAACAATGACGGCAAGCAAGAAGAGAAAACCCCAATCGGCTCACCGAAGTCTGATTTGGAATTCGTCCTCGATGACAAAGGAAAGCCAATGGATGTAATTTGCCGAAAAGACGGTAAACCCATTGAACCAGACTCGGTCGATCCATTGCCCGAACAACCGTAAACAGACTGCACGCACAAGAACGGCCATCGCTGCGCGATGGCCGTTCTCTTGTATTTTATTATTCTGTTTTTGGCCGGTACTGAATGGCTTCCGCCAAATGGCCAAGCGCAATGTTTTCCTGACCGGCCAAGTCGGCAATGGTGCGGGAGACTTTTAAAATCCGGTGGAGCGAGCGGCCGGAAAAATTATACTGCTTCATGGCCGATTTAAGAAGCAATTGCTCCTGTTCCCCCAAAATACAGTAAGCTTTTAAATCAATTAATGACATTTCGCTGTTTGTCTTACTTTTGCCAAAACGAGTCTGCTGGACAGCTCTGGCCTTTTGTACTCTTTGTTTAATGCTCTCTGAGCTTTCAGCGACATGAGTGCCAACCATTTTTTCATATGGTAGACGCAACACTTCCACGTGCAAATCTATTCTGTCGAGCAAAGGGCCGGAAATTTTTTTCTGATATTTAAAAATTTGCCCGGGGCTGCAAACGCATTTTTTTGCCGAATCGCCCAAATAGCCGCAGGGGCAGGGATTTTGCGCTGCCACCAAAGTAAATTTAGCCGGAAAATTAAAACTGCCCCGGGCCCGCGAAACCGAAACCACCCCGTCTTCCAGCGGCTGTCTTAAAGCTTCAAGTACGTTTCTGGGAAATTCCGGAAATTCATCCAAAAACAAAATTCCACGGTGCGACAAAGTTATTTCCCCGGGCTTGGGATTTGCCCCTCCGCCAACCAATGCAACGTTAGAAGTGGTGTGGTGGGGGCTTCTTACCGGACGGCTTACCACGAAACTGCCCGTAAGCTTTCCGGCAATGCTGTAAATTTTGGTTAATTCCAAAGCTTCTTCCAAACTTAAATCCGGCAGTATTCCGGCCATGGCCCGCGCAAGCAGTGTTTTTCCGCTTCCCGGAGGTCCGATTAACAGAATATTATGGGCTCCCGCAGCGGCAATTTCCAAAGCTCTTTTTGCCGATTCCTGACCGGCCACATCTTTCATGTCCAGCGGCGCCTGCAAATTCTTTAAAACTTCCCTGGGCAATACTGTTTTCTCAACACTCAGCTTATTAATATTCATTAAATGCCCCAGCAGCTGTTTTAAATTATCAACCGGATAAACCGAAACCCCGCTCACAAGAGCTGCCTCTTTTGCGTTGGCTCTGGGAACAAAAAGCTCCTTTAATTCCATTTTTTCCGCTTTGATGGCGGCAGCCAAAACACCGGGCACGGAGCGAAGCTGGCCGTCCAAAGACAATTCACCCAAAAATATTTTTCCCTCGGTTTCAAAAAATACCTGTTCCGAAGCCATTAAAATTGCAAGCGCAATCGGTAAATCGAAATGCGTTCCCAGTTTCGGCACATCGGCAGGAGCCAAGTTCACGGAGACCCGCGTGTCCGGATAACTGCAGCCGGAATTTTTTATTGCGGTCTTAACGCGCTCTCTGCTTTCCTGAACAGCGGTATCGGGCAAACCAACCACAATTGTGGCCGGAAGCCCGTTGGTAACATCCGCCTCTACCTCTATCGACTCGGCATCAAGGCCAATAACCGCTGCGCTTAAAACTTTGGAGATCATAAAATGAATTTAAAAAAATGACAAAATTGAACAAAAATTAACTGCACGCCATTTTTGTCAATTTTTTAATTTTTATTATTTTTGTCATTAAAAATAAGCGGGCCAAACAAAAGCAAAACCATACCAGCAATTATATATCCGTCCGCCAGGTTGTATATTCCTGTCCACCTAAAAAAAGTAATATAAACAAAGTCTCTAACATACCCCAGCGCTATGCGTTCACCTATGTTTAGAGCGGCACCGGTAAGAATTAAAACCCAGGCTAATTTTTCAACTGCTGAAAACAAATTTCTTCGAATCGCAACATAATAGACAATGCCGCCAAAAGCCAAAGTGTAAATTACATACATAATCAAAAACGGAACAGGCAAGCTAAAAGCAAACTGATAATTTCTAAAAACATTTGGCGCCAGGCATTTGAATGTCTGGTCAAAAAAAATCAGCAATAAAAAAACCAACGGCCATATAAGGACCCCTGGTTTTTTAAATTTTCGTTGGGTAAGCATTTCGGTAAATTTGGCGCCAAAGTTTATAGAGCCTTATCCGCCCAAGGCATAACTTTTAATCTTTCTTCGGAAATCTCTTTACCTTCGTCATCAATACCATAACTGCCGTCTTCAATTTTTGCCAAAGCTTTTTCAATTTTTGCCAAGTCGGCTTTTACTGCGGCGTCTATATCCTGGTTTACCTCGTCGCTTTCAATTTCCTGAACCTGTGAATCTAAATCGTCTCCAAGTTCCGTATGGGAAGGAACTCCTGCCAAATCTCCCTGCAATTTTTCCTTTTCCACAAGCAAAGCTCGCTTCATTTCGCTTACGAACTCGGGGCTCAAATGGGTGTGTTGATTATTATTTCCTGTCATAGTATTAAAATTATTTTTTCAAAGATGCCGTAATTATAACGGACTTATTATTTTTAAGCAAAAAAAATAGCGCCCTGCGGCGCCCAATAAATGAATATAGTGGCGGCAAAGGCGCTATATAACCCGATATCGATCGGCAACGTACCACACAATTTACATTGTGTAGCAGGCTGCACTCTGTCGAACCAGGCCTTCTCCAACGACTGCTGGAGAGAAGCGTCTGAATCCCAATCTAATGTCAAACTACACTTCAAACTTCTCTTGTGGTGATTTAACACCTAACATAATGACTATATTTTATTTTGAAATATAATCCTTAACCGTCCGTGAGGATAGGTTAATCTACATATTTTTGTTTTTGTTTTTCATACAGCCTAGATTGGATAGGCTATGACGAGAAGTTTAAAGGAATCCTGCTTTCAATTTTCTAAAGGCAGATTTCCTTTGTTTAGTTTGACCTGCTAAATTTTTAAAGAGCTTTTTGTTTCAGAACTTGTCCACACCTTTACTGTATATTCATCATATCAAGCTTATTTGGCTTTGTCAATACTTAAGGGTTTTTTATATACAATCACTTTTGTTTATAGGGCTTTTAAATTTTACAAACAAAAATTAGTCGTTTTTTCGCACTCTGATAACTTGTGGATAACTTGTTGAATTCTTGAATTTTTTAATTTAATCGCCACTTATCTTTGCGCCAGGGATATTTTTATAAAAATCTTTGAAAACCGACGAATAATCTTTATTTAACTTTGCATCAATGACATAAATGTCCCTTAACGAGTCCGTGTAGAAGAATTTAATTAAACTTTGAAAATTATAAACCGCTTTTGGCAAAGCATAGTCCATAAAAGCGTTTGAAACAGACTGTGAAACAGCCTCTTGATAAGGATGAGTAAACTGTTCAAAAGGCAAACGGCAAATTATCAAAGTCTTTACCCGTAATTTTTCCACGGGGTCGATTACCGGCTGGGCTGACAAATACTTTAAAATGAATTTATCTGTGGCAAGCAAAATGCTCTTTTCGTTGATGGCAAAATTATGAAAAATTTTATTACTGCCGCCGGAATTGGATTGTGCCAAAACCGCGGCTCTGGCTTTTAGCTCTCTGTAATTATTATCATAAAAATCCCTCACCAAAGCCGGACTGGAAAACAATATTACCGCTGGTAAAGCTTTATCGTCTGCAATTAAGTCCGACAAAGTGTGGCTGTCTGCCATAAGGGGAAGCGGATGATACTTAATAGCTTTGCTGCGAGGCGAGGCTGCCTTCTTTAAAAGAGAGAATAAATCTCCCTGCTTAATTTTAGAATCCTTTGGAGCCGCTGCCAAAACACTTTGTGAAACAAAACCATTTAAGCCCAAACGATTCACATAAAATTTTGCCGTAATTTTTTCTTGAAGAGAATCAACAAAGCAAACCTTTTTATAAGGTTTTAGAGCACCATCAACTAGCTCCGTTATTGATATAGGCATGCTAAAGAAAACGCAGCGCCGGTCAGCCAATTCAATCCACTTAACGCGATTTTCTTCGGTTTCAAAAAAACTCTTGAGATTCTTGGAAAATTTCTCAATTTCTTTTGATGCTAATAGTTTATTGGCTTCCAAAAGTTTCTCAATAAAACTATAAGCTGCGGTCTTAATCTTTTGATAAGATTCTTCGTATTCCGTTTGAGGAGAAATTTTAAAATACTGGAAACTTTGGTCATTGGTGTGAAGCAAAGCGTTTACCAAACCAAAAAACAAATCACTTCCAAGCAAAGTCTGAATTACAATGTCCTTAAATTTCGGCAAACCAAAATCAAGTTCCGGGTTATAAAATGACTTTAATATAAAATTAATGTATCCCCAGCCGGCCTTTACCCCAATGTCCGAAGTTATGGAATTTTCAAATTCACTCAATCCGCAAATAACCACCGTATGGCTATGATACAAACCTGCGGCGGATAACTGTAAGAATGTGGACTGGTCGCAGACCAAAACTTTTGCCGATTTATTTTCCACAATTTCCCCGCCGGTTATTAAGCTTTTAAATTGTCCGCCAAAAAAAGATAAATTTAAATCCAGTACTGTTCGCTTCTGCCAGTTGGTCTTAAGCCAAACCAAAACTTTTAACACGAACCTCACTTCTTCAGGCCCCAAATTATTTTTTTTGAGCAATGCTGTAAACTTTTTCTCATTAAAAACATTTTCCGGTAAAAATACCGCTTCTCCCACCAGACCTTGCTTATAGGCTTGCATTACCTGGGCAATATTCGGAAAAACCAAAAGCACCTTGCTCTTTTTTTCCTCAGCCGCAGCAGCAACTTTTTGCAGATAATTTCCGTTTAAAGGCAAATTATAAATTACTTTTGGCTCTAGCTTCAAACCGACATCCGCAATATTATTGCCTTTAGCTGACCTTATCTCTTTATCCAAATGGGTAAAATTTAAAGGCGCCAAACTGTAGTCCAAAAAATTAGCCCAAATAAAATTGCAGGGTTCAATATGATTTTTAATTTCTTTTTTTAGCTTGTCGGGAAAACCGCAATAAACCTGCAGTAGTTTTTCCAAAAGCTTTAAAGTGGCTTTACTGTCGGCCAAGGCTCTGTGAGCCTCTTTATGGCTTATGGAAAAGGCATGCATAAGATTTTCCAAATTGTAGCTATGGTGAGTCGGCAAAATCCACTGTACCAAATCCAGAGTATCAATGCTCTCGCCGCTGAATTTTATGCCAAAGGCTTCCAAAAACTTAAGGTCAAAAGTAATGTTGTGGCCGACTATAACCGCCTGCCCTAACTTATCCTGCAGAATTTTTTGATACTCGGCAAATTTTGGAGCGCTGTCCAATTCCGCCTGGCTAATACCTGTAAGCCCTAAAATTTGTGGCATAACCGGCCGGCTCGGGGAAAATACCTGGGTAAATTCTTCCGTGACTTTCACGCCCCTATCGCCAATAGTAAAAAACACAAAACCCACTTCCAAGATTTCGTTGGTCAGCGGATCAAATCCGCTGGTTTCTATATCTAAGCTGCAATAAATCTTTTCTTGTTGTTTCATAACTTTCTAATTCTAGCATAAGCAAAAGCAACTTGAAAATAAGCCCTTATCTTTAGTTTCCCTATTAAATACCGACCGCAGTCAAAACCGCCCCAAGCAAATGCGAGGGGCGGTTAATTTTTTAAGTTCTAAACCCAATTTGCTTTTTTGGCTTGTCCGGGTCTTTAAGCAAATTTTTAATAACTTTGAAAATTAAAGCAATATCCAGCCCTTGTTTTTGTTGCTTAAGTTCTAAGTTTTCAATCTTTCTGGCCAAATCTTTATGCGTGGACATAATTTCCCGCAACTTTACGAAGGCACGCATAATGGCAATATTTACCGCAATGGCTCGTGGGCTTCTTAACACGGACGAAAGCATTGCCACGCCCTGTTCTATAAAAACATAAAAAGAATATTTTGAATATCTGCCACGTCCAGTCTCTAAGGTCACAAGCTGTGACCTTAGAGACTTAGCTTCAGCAGATGTAAGTTGAAACATAAAATCAGCTGGAAAACGAAAACTATTTCTTCTAACTGCTTGGTTTAGTCCTTTTGTTTCCACTTGGTATAGTAAAGCAAGATCTTGATCCAACATAACCTTCAGCCCGCGAATAACATAAATCCGTCTCTCAATTAACTCAATTGGAACCGGTAATCCAGTAAATAAATTTTTATTATTTTTCATTTTGACATCGCAATTTGCGATTCCAAACTTGGGGCTTATATTTTAAAGCCCGGGTTTAATAAAAATCTTATTTTTCGCTCTCAACTTCTTCTTCCACTTCAGCGGGTTTTGCCGGGGCTACTTCTCCGGCTTTTACTTTTTCACGCACGGCTTTGTCCACGTCTTTAAATACTTTTGCGTTATCGCGCAAAAATTGTTTGGCGGTTTCTTTGCCCACACCTAGCTTAATGTCGCCAAAACTGTGAGTGTTACCGCTTTTTTGTATAACTCCGAAAAGCACGCCGGTATCGAGCAAATCCCCGGCCGCACTGATTCCTTCGTTATACATAATATCAAACTCCGCCACTTTAAACGGCGCAGCAACTTTGTTCTTAACAATTTTAGCTTTAACCCGGTTGCCGATAATTTTATCGCCGTTTTTTATTTGGGCGTTGCGGCGCACCTCAATGCGAACCGAGGCGTAAAACTTTAAAGCATTTCCTCCTGTTGTGGTTTCCGGATTGCCGAACATTACTCCAATTTTCATGCGGATCTGGTTGATAAAAATTACCGTAGTGCTGGTTTTGGAAATAATTGCAGTAAGTTTTCTGAGAGCTTGCGACATAAGACGCGCCTGAAGCCCCATATGGCTATCACCCATTTCGCCTTCTATTTCATTGCGCGGAGTTAATGCCGCAACCGAGTCTATAACAATTAAATCCAGCCCGTTGCTGCGAACCAAGGTTTCACAAATATCCAAAGCCTGCTCGCCGTTGTCCGGCTGGGAAATAAGCAAATCTTCCAATTTTACGCCAATGCGTTTGGCGTACTCCGGATCCAGCGCATGCTCGGCATCTATAAAAGCAGCCAGACCGCCGCGCTTTTGTACTTCGGCAATCATATGCAAAGTTAGCGTGGTTTTACCCGAAGACTCCGGACCGTAAATTTCTATTACCCTGCCCTTGGGAATACCACCAACTCCTAAAGCCAAATCCAAACTAATGCTTCCGGTTGGAGTTGATTCCACATCCATAGTAGTTGAGTCGGACAATTTCATTATGCTGCCCGCGCCGAACTTTTCCTGAATTTGATCCATTGCGCTGGTTACAGCCTTCCACTTGCCGGACTCAGCCACAATTGTCTTTGTTGTTTGTTTCGCCATAATTTTTATAGACTAATAATTAATAATTTATAACCAATAACTCTAAGGAATTCGATTATTTGTTATAAATTTGTTGTTATAAGTTAATTATATACGAACGTTCACCTATTGTAAACACCCTAAAATGGCCGTAAAACCAACTATCAGTGCGACATATCCACAATTAAAATCTTAAATCTGATTAACGAGTAAGTTAAATCTCTTTATTATTTCCTTAGCCCCTAATGTTTTCCTGTTACACTCGTTGTACTCGTGCTCGCTGTGCTGGACTGGGCAAAAAAAGGGACGTTATCCAGCTGTTCTTTAGGCTTTCCCATTGCGCCCAAGCTTTGTCCATTTAAGGAAACCTTTGTGGCTCCGGCGTCGGAAGTTGATAAAATAATTTTTTGTGTTGCGTTAAATGTCTTACTGTCGCCGGCATTAAAGGCCATGGTCTGGCCGGGCTGATCATCAGCCGAAACTGTCAGAGTCACCGGGCCGGAAAAATCCACCACAAGCAAAAGGCTGCTGCTGTTGCCTATGGCTGCGTTAACAACACCGGTAACGCTAATTGTTTTGCTAACCGAACGGCCAAATCTGTTTTGAGACGTAATAACAATTTCTTTTTGCCCCTGGCTCAGGCCAATTTGCGCTTTAAACAAACCGCTGCCGTCCACAAAAATATTTTGGCTGTTTACCGAAACAGTGTCCGCCGGGTCTGTCTGTCCGCTAACTTCCAAAAAAGCATTTTGAATAATCTCATTATTTTGCGGGGAGAAAACCAGCAGGCTTGGAGTTTTATTTATGGACCAGACCTGCCAAACAATATAGGCAACCGTAAGTAAAACAAAAGATAACCCTAAAATTAAAGTCAGGATTTTCGGGGTTACAACCATTTTGGGAAAAATTCTTTTGTACCAGGGGGTCTTTAAAAAATCCGCTTGTTTAATAAGCTGCTTCTGAATGCCTCTCTCTTTTTTATATTGATCAATAATTTCTTCGGAATCTATTGAATAAAGCATAGAGAGCTGCTTTAAAAAACCGAGGACATAAACGTCGGCCGGCAATATGGCAAATTCCCCTTTTTCCAGACTCTCCAAAAAAATAAGTTTAATCCCGGTTTTTTTGCCAACTTCTGAAATGGTAAGTTTTGCGTTATTTCTTACCGATGCCAGATATTCGCCCAAAGTTTCAATTTGAATTTTTTTCTTTTCAAAGATCATAGCTTAATTGAACAAAAATGACAAAAATAAGTAAAAATGAACAAAAACGGCATTAGTACAGTCTCGAGCAAAGTGAGGGATCCCTCGGCTGCACTCGGGACAATAACTATATTTCTATAAGGTTTATTGTTTTTGTCAATTTTGTCATTTTTTTAATTTTTGTCATTATTTCGTTAGCTTATTCCATGTGCTCTTCGCTGTCTATTCCATACTCGGCTTTTTCGTCCGGAGGAATTACTCCATATACTTCCCTGGGTTTGGCACCTTCGCCCGGACCGATTATTCCCTTCTGTTCCATAATGTCCAAAATTCTTGCGGCTCTGGCATAACCCACGCGCAAACGGCGCTGAAGCAGAGAAGCGGAAGCCTTGCCGGCTCTCTTTACTTCTTCCACAGCCTCATTAAGCAAAGGATCATCATCGCCTTCTCCGCCGTCTTCAAAGCCAGGTATGCCCAAAGCTCTTTTTGGCTTTTCCAAAATTTCTTCATTATAAATAACCGCGCCAACTTGGGATTTAAAGAAATCAACAACTTTTTTAACTTCTTTCTCGCCAATGAACGCGCCTTGCACGCGCTTGGGCTTGTTATACTCGGCCGAAGTGTACAACATGTCGCCGTTGCCCAAAAGTTTTTCCGCTCCGCTGCTGTCCAGAATAGTCCGGCTGTCAATTTGGCTGGCCACGGCAAAAGCAATGCGCGAAGTAATGTTGGCTTTAATAAGTCCGGTAATAATATCCACGCTGGGGCGCTGAGTGGCGAGCACCAAATGGATACCCACGGCGCGGGCCATTTGCGCCAAACGGACAATTGCCGATTCCACATCAGCCTGGGCCACGGCCATTAAGTCAGCCAACTCATCCACCAAAATTACAATATACGGCATCCTCAACGGAGCGTTTTCGTTATACTCTGAGATATTTCTTTTACCCGCTTCCGACAAAAGCTTATAGCGCCTGTCCATTTCCGCTACCGCCCACTTTAGCGCGTTAACGGCTTTCTCATTTTCTATAACCACCGGGGTAAGCAGGTGCGGAATGCCGTTGTACAAATTCAGTTCCACTCTCTTTGGGTCAATAACAATAAATTTTACGTCTTGCGGGGTGTTACGGTAAAGCAAGGAAATAAACAAACTGTTAATGGCCACACTCTTTCCCGTACCGGTGGCACCGGCAATCAGTAAGTGGGGCATTTTTGCCAAATCAATTACCATGGCATGGCCGGCTACGTCGCGTCCCAGGGCCAAAGCCAATTTGCTTTTATGATCCACAAAATCTTTGGTTTGCATAACTTCGCGCAAACGGACAATTGCGGTTGACTTGTTCGGCACTTCAATTCCCACCAAAGCTTTGCCGGGGATGGGCAATTCCATACGAATGCTGTGCGCGGCCAAAGCCAAAGCCAAATCGTTTTGCAAAGCCGCAATTTGGGAAAGCTTTACCCCCACAGTCGGACGCAAAGTATATTGAGTCACGGTTGGTCCAACATTTACCTCGCCCATTTCCACATCTATGCCAAAGTCCGATAAAGTTTTTTTAATAATAACCACATTTACTTCTATATTGCCGCTGTCCACCTCGGCATGGTTGTCGTCCAGCAAATCAAAGCTCGGCAGTTTCCAATCTTTTCTGTCCTCCAAGCTAACGGAGTCCATTTGCAGCTGCGCGGTTTTTCCCGAGTTAATAACCTGTCCGGTTTTAATGGTTTGATCTTTTTGTTTTGCGTCCTCTTTATTGTTATTTTTATCGTTATCAATAACCTTAGGGTTCTTGCCCATAACCTTTTCTTCCACAAAACCTTCCTGGCCCATGGCGTTGATCTTCAGCACCTGCTTTGCTTCCGGTTTTACTTCCTGGCCTTCGGGCAAAATTTCCTCTTTTTTGGAACGGAACATGGCCGTAAGCGAGATATCAAAAGTTATTAAAATGCCGATGATAATTAAAGCAAACAAAACTGAACTGCCCGCCCAAAATCCCAGGTATCTAAAAACCGGCATGGCAAAAATGGCGCCAAAATATCCCCCGCCTTGTCCGTTTCCCGCCAAGGTAAAAGCGTCAGCGCCGTTATTTAAATAAAACATGTGGATTAGTCCGCCAATGCTGCCTGTAAGTAAAATTGCGCCCAAATAAATTCTCCAGTAAAAACTATGATCTCTACCTTCTTTGTCCAAATCTTGCTTAAAAATAGAAACGGCCACGGCAGTTAAAATTAACGGCACAAAATAGGCCAAACCGCCGAACATGGAAGTCAAAAGCTTATACAGCTGTTCGCCCAAACTGCCGGCAATGCCAATTAAGCTTAAAATTGTAACTATGGTTAAAACCGCAAAAAGAACCACAACAATGCCTCGTTTGGTTTCCGCGGAAAGATTCAGCTTCGGTCTTTTAAATTTCTTTTCTTCTTTGTCTTCGTCTCTATCCTTTTTGTGTCTGCCCATAATATAGCTTAAATTTTTTAATTATTGATTTTTGTACCTTCTGTAGTTTTCTGTTATGTGCCAACTTCCTCTTCTGTAGACCTATTTTAGCATTTTTTCCTATATCTTAAAACCCCGCCATGTTTTACTTATCCGGCAGGCTTTTCCAAATAAGCTGATACATTAGTTTAACCACCTCCACCACCTCTTTGCTCTGAATTACCGCGGCAAAAGGCTTGTTTTCTAAATTTAGAACTGCCAATTTATCTTCGTAAATAATAAACCCGCAACCGGCACCAATTATTCCGGGCAAAATTTTCGTTTCCCGCCAGGGAGTATGGGTTTTTTCCCATCCTTTTCCCAAAGCGAAAAATCCAGAATCTGTTATTAAAAAAATCTTAGGCCTGTCCGGACTGCCCCGTAAAGCCCAGGAGTCATTTAAAATATCCATTCTTTTTAACTTTGTAAGCTTTTCCAAAATTTTTGCACCTGAGCCAAAAAAATACCAGGAAGATGTACAGGCGGATATTTCCAAAGCAATATTCTTTAAACCCTCTGCCCCGGAATAAAAACTTACTTTTGGTTCTTCCGCATATTGTTTGGGCAATTTAACCAGTCCCGGCAAAATACTTTCAAGTAAAATTTCCGCGTCAACCGCCTGCCGGCGCATTCGCTTGGTCAGCTTTTCCAGCTTCTGAGGTTTTTCCGCTTCAAACAGTTTTTTCTTGCCAACAAAACTTTCAAATATTAGGCCTTGTTTAATAAGATTTTCCAAAGCCAAATAAACAGTAGGTCTTTTTATATTAGTTTGGCTTGATATTTGGGAAGCTGGCGAAGGGCCCAAACTCAAAGCCGCCAAATATACCTTAGCTTCATTTTCATTTAAACCCAATTTCTGCAGTTCTTCTTCCATAATGTTGCTACGTTATACTGCTTTAGAATAGGAAATCCTTTATTATATAAATGTCATAACCTTCTGACAACAAAAATATACACCAATTTATCAATATTTTCAAGTAGTTTACCATATTAATTAACTTTTTGTCATAAAAAATTGATTATTTATTCTTTTTAAACCATTATTACAAGCTAGGGTTTAAGGAGGTAAAATGAAAATCGATGATGTTTTCGCTGCATACTCTGCCGGCGATAATTTTGCACTCTCTGAGGCGCTCGATAAATTTTTGGAACAGCTAAGCCGCCTGGACTATTGTGACGGCCCGGTTAATGTAGCTTTTCAGCTACAACCGGTGAGAAATAACCTTCTTGCGATTATCAACAAAGTCACAGGAGTCGCGGAAGAAAAAGCCGGCATAGAAGCAAAATTATCCTTTAATGCCGGACGATTGTCAACTTATTTGTGGCTTATGGAATTGATAGCTGGCCGTGACGAGATAAATTTCGCGGACACGGAATTGTCCAATCTACCGGACCCATACGGCGTGATCAACACGATTCTCCGTTGCGCCTACTCTCACGCCGGAGCTCGTACCAAAATGCTTATTAGCTCTGTTGCACGGATAGCTCAGGTTGAGAAGAAGGCGGTTAAGAACTTTTTGGACGAGTTGCTCCAAAGAGGCTTGGTACAAAAAAAGCTTTGGAAAGGAGGGATAATTTCTTACCGCATCACCCGCCTTGGCGAAGCTGTGCTGATGAAGCGCTTGGCCCCATACCAACAGGAGTGTTTTATAATTTTTGACGCAGCCTCCGACCCAGAACTGAGAGCGGTTCTACAAGGAGAAATTAAACGCACATGGCCGGCAGCCTGAACAGAAACCGGACAAAGGAGGTCCAATGAAAAAAAATCATATTTTTGAAGAGGTAACCGTAGGATGCCATGTCTGCGGGATGACCGGAATCTCGGGACCAATTAACCCCGGGGACACTTTGGCAAAAATATGCACACAATGCGGAGGCTTGGGCAAATATAATATGAGCTATTGCGTTTTTGACCACAGACCAAAGCTTATTTGGAATCCGCCGATAACCCATGTACTCTTGTCCGATGGCAACAAAATCCCCTATCGAAAATTTCTGAAAAAGGCCGTCCCGAACTTTCTATTTGAGCAAAGATTATTCGAACCAAAAAAGGAGGTTCGCAGGAGACACCATCATCCCTTCCAAACGGGACAAAAAGTCAAAGTCATCAAGAAAAAGGATGCCAAATTCTGTGGTTTTTATCGGCACCTGACTAACTATAGAGGCCAGAACTTCACTGTTATAGAAGCCAAAGAAGTGCTTTGCACCTGCGGAGCGCGCCACTGGTGGGCAGACCATGAAAATGATTGTCAGCTTCTTAGAACGGCTGACAAATATAAAATAAGGCTTCAAGCCGAGAATGGAAAAATTTTGACCAATATCTGGATTCCCGACAACTGGAATCTGAGCAAACCACAACTGGACGAAATCCAAAACGACAGTTGGTTTGACTGTTATTGGTTTACAAAAATGCGAAACCAGGAGCCGTCCGCCTGAACCCAAATCAGGTTAAGGCAAAAGTTACCGTCTTTACTTTTCAAAAAGCCGGACGCTCGAGCGACGTACTTCGCTCCTTTTTTATAATATCCCTTTATCCAAAAATTGACGGCCGTCAATTTTTGCAATTTAGAAAATTTTAAAACCCCGCCCTTTTTAGAGCGGGGTTAGTATCTGTGTTAATCTATTTTCACTATCTGTGTTAATTCGCTTTTTTTACAGACCTTTTACTTTAACCTTCTTAGTCTTAGCCTTGGCAGCCTTAGGAATTATTACTGTTAGAATACCGTCTTTAAGGTCCGCTTCTATTTCTTCGCTGTCTATGTCCACCGGAATTATTACGCTGCGGGAGAAATTACCCCAGTAGCATTCCTGGTAAAAATAATCGTCCTGCGGAATTTCTTCGTCTTTTTTACGGCTGCCCTTAATTGTGACCATATCGTTGGCCACGGTAATGTCTATATCTTCGGGCCTGACTCCGGCAATGGTGGATTTAATAATCACATTGTCTTTGGTCTGGTACATATCTATATTCAACTGGCCTTCAAAATCATTTAGCCACTCTTCGTTGCCTTCTTTGGCCGGCTGTTTTGGCGCTTCAACCGCTTCCACTTCTTCCACTATCTCAATTTCCTGGTCTTCCGCAGCATCATCGGGAGCCAATTCTTCGGCTTCCATAAGTTCTTCTTGATTTTGCTGACGTGAAACAGAATGAATGTTAGGTACGTCTTCGGTCACACTGCCCCCCATTATTTTCCCAAAAAATGATGTTTTTTCTTTCTTAGCCATATAGGTTTGGTTTATAACCCCTGAGTAGAAAATTGGGGCTGTTTGATTGATCTTAAGCTAATCTTAATTGATTCTTTCTAATCCGTCAAACCCTTAAAACAGGCCAAAATATCTTAAAAGTCCTTTAAAATATACAAACAAAAAAAGGACGCTTTAAGTCCTTTTTTTAATTCGGCTATAAAGAATTTACGTGCAACAAAACCAACTATCGCAATTGCCCTAAAAATTTAATAACAGCTTCCGCCACCCCAATTTCCCCATATATTAATTTTGGCAAAGCCGGATTATTTTCCAAAGACTTTTTAAAACTGTGCGTACGGAGCTCTTCCGAAGTTTGTTTTAATAAATCACCGGTCTTAACCATAACCAACTTCTTGTCCAAAAGATATTTTAAATTTTTTTCTTCCTGGCCCGGCAAAACAAAACTAACCAAAAGCGGCAAGTTCCAGCGAAGCGATTCCGCGGTGCTAAGCCCTCCGGGCTTGCCAATAAATATGTCCGCCACGGAGTATAAATCATCCATGGGCTGATAAAAATCCAACGGTATTACGCTGGGGTATTTCAAATTTTTAATGCTTTGAAAAAGCTGTTCATTTTTACCACAGGCAAAAATTATTTTGGTATTTTGCAATTTAGTCAGCTTTTGCAAATCTTCATTATTAAAACCTATGCCCAAAGACCCTGTGCCAATTAAAACCACCGATTCGCTTTCCGCAATGCCAAATTTTTCTTTTATGGCTTTTTTGTCCACATTGACCTGCTGCTTTAAGGTTATACCGCAAACAAATATTTCTTCTTGTTCTACCCCCTGCTTTATCATTTCCTCTTTTTGCTCCTGGGTATTTGCCAAATAAAAATCTGCCTGGCTGTACAGCCAATAAGGATGCAAGTGATAATCGCTAAAAGCTATGGCAAACAAATTTTTATATAAAGCTTTTTTCTTTAAATATGCCGCCACGGCAGAAGCAGTGGTCTGGGTGGTAATAATTAAATCCGGCTGGAATTCATCCACTAAAGTTTTTGTGCTTTTATAATTAAAGCCGGCAATGGTTGTTCTAAAGGGCAAAATAACATAATGCCCCCAGCGGTAAATAAAGCCCCAAACAAAAGGCAGGTGCTTATTTATAAACTGATGGAGCCCGACCACTACGTGTTCAAATTTCCCTTTTTGTACTTTGCCTATGTCCGCCAGTTTTACTTTAAATCCAGCCTGCTCTAAATGCCAGCCAATATTTTCAGCAATAAATTTATGACCCAGTCCAACTGAAGTATATAAAATTAAAGTTTTTTTCTTATTTTCCATAAAGCCATATGATAGTATAAAATGCGGCCGCATTTTTTGCTATCATTTTATAAGTCCAATTTAAGCTGTCTTCTTCTGACAATTATTAAAACAGAACAAAGTCCGTCAACCGCAATTAAAGTAAATAAATACAAAGAGGTTATTAAACTAAAATTGGCCAAGGCTCCCAAAGCAAGGCCGTCGGCAGCAGCGCTGAGCACATAGGTGGATGTTGTTTCGGTATATGGTTCGGCATAAGCTTTCCTAAAAGTCGGCAAAAATCCAATTACATCTATAACAGACACCAAAATTACCGATATCAAAGCTTCGTGGGTAAATAAATAAAAACAAAAA